>CALGMJ010000152.1 GCA_937958875.1 uncultured Verrucomicrobiales bacterium
TTATCTCAGTAAGCTGATCAGAAAGTCCCATTTAGCTTTCGGCCCATCCAGAAGAGGCCCAGAAGGGAAATGAGAATCGTAGGCGTGAGCCAGTGTGCCCAGAGTTTCATGGAACTTACTAAAGGTTGAGGTTCCGGGAGAGCATTGATTTTTTCGACTAAATTTCCAAGTTCGTTCACGGTCACTACGGCACCGCGTGAGACCTGGGTAATTTCCTTGAGTACGTCAGTCCGAACTGGAAGTCCTGTTTTTTCGATCTCATCTTGCTGCGAGATGATTTTCGCCTCCACGGAAGCACCGGGCTCACCAGCGACAAAGGTTTTGAGCAACCAGGTGCCCGGCTGATCCACGGGGAAAGTCCCTCGATATCCACCCCAGACTGAATTGTCCTGTTTCAGTTCGATTCGTTGTTGGCTGCCATCAGGCGCAGTGAGATCGAGTAAGACTTTACCGTCCTGAAGGGGCGCTCCATTTTCAGCGAAGGCATTTGCGGTAAGAAAAATTTGTTCCCCTGGCTTAGGACGTTCTGGTGAAAAGTAGAGTCGAACTCTTTCACCTGCAGCCATATTTCGTTGGTACGACATCCATCGGGTTACCTGTCCCCAGAAGCGATAATGATAGAGATCTTCAACACCCCGGCGCCATCGCCAGGCTGAGTCCGTCGCCATGTAGAGAACCTTTCCAGAGCCAGCCCGGGAGGTAACGAGGATGGGGATACGGCCGGAGGCATTGCGTCGATTATCGTTCACGGCAAGCACTTTGGATCCAGCTTTGGCTCTGATTACTGGAGCTTGCCAGTAGAAACCGGGGAGATTTTGCCAGATGATTTCATTTTGAGCCTCGTCATCTCCTAACATCGTTAAAAGGCTCTTTTGGCCTTCTGTGGTGAGGCGCATCGGAGAGGGCGTGCGATCACTGAATCCTTCCTTCTGGGTTTCATCAAGCTCGACCGGAATAAGATCGGAAAGGGCGGATTCAGTAAGAGAGAATTGATTCCCCGCAGCTCCTGGGATGAATACCACGCCACTAGCCTGATTTTCCACGAGGCCTTTGATGAGATCTGCTTGTTCTGCGGTCAATCCATTCGGGCCGATCCCGATATCTCCGATGAAAACGACATCGTACTTCTGAAGGTCTTCTAATTTTTCTGGGAAGGCAGAGATGTAATCTGGACCGTCACCAATACCGAGCTGAGGGTGAAGTAGGAGACAATCAATAGAAACCCCGGGGTCTCGTGCGAGAGCGTTACGAATGAAGCGGTATTCCCAACGCGGAGTGGACTCGATGACTAGAACGCGGATATTTTCCGGTTTACCATTCATCGTGAATGAGCGTTCATTATTAGTGGTGAGAAGTTCGCCATTCGCCACCGGAAGAGAGAGGGTGAGCTGAACTACTCCTTCTTTCTCAATGCGCCAGAGGATGGAGTCATAATGAGTGCCATTCGCAGGAATAGTGATGTCTTTCGTTTTCTCTAAGCCACTCTCGCTTTTGATTCTCACAATGGTGCGAACTTCTCGAGCGAGGGATGATTCAATAGTAAAGGGGATTTGGACATTTTCTCCGACGATCCCATAAGTCGGAGCATTCACAGATTCTAGATTTAGATCAGGCAGCTTTCTTTCGCTTCCGGTGGGGAGAGCAAAGAGCGGGGCTCCTCTGAGGCGGAGTTTTTGAGCCGCAGATACGGGCGGCTTTCCTTGGTTCCAGTCACCATCACCCAGCAGGATGACAGCTCGGAGATTGCCGGCATTCTCAGCGACATCGAGTAAGGCCGCATTAAGATCTGTCCCAGCCATGGCGCGCTCCGCGGCACTCGCTTCTGCCGAGGGAGCTTGTCCAAACGATTGTTGCGTGATCCGGTTAGCGCCTTCATCCGCAAGGTCAGTCCAAAACTCTGTTTCTAGCAGCTGCTGAACGAGATCTGCACGCGTCACCACAGTTGGTTTTTCCGTCAAATATTCCGGTAAGAGAGCATCTTCAGTCGTCATCGAGCGAGACTCATCCCATAGGATGGCAATCTCAGGTTGAGCATCTGAAGATTGAATAGTGCGCCATTCTGGACCTAGCAATAGAGTGCACGCAATCAGGATACAGAGGAAACGAAGCACCTCTAATGTTCCCGTGCGCCGAGGTCTTTGAGAACGAGAAACCGCAGTAATGCAGAGGACTAGGCCCAAAATAAGTGCCACAGAAATCAGCACGAGGGTCAGAGTGCTTGCCTGGAAATGAAGGGGGCCAAAATTAAAATGCGTCACGAGACTTTCGCGGGTTTAGGTTGCAGGCTGAGAAAGGCTTCCACGAGTAGAAAGAAGAGAAGGGCTATGAGAAAAAAGCGCCAAGCTTCCTGCACAAGATCGTCTTCGTTATTCTGTTCTTCGAAGAGGGAATACGAAACCCCTTCCAGAAGCGTTGCTAAGCGATCTTCAGAGACTTTCTCGAGGCTACTTTCCTCAGGAGCTCGATTTACTGCCAGAAGCCGGTCACCAAGTTGATAAACGCCACTTCGATAGTGCTCTTGTCCTGAACTATCGTCTTCGTAATCATCGAGGCGTGTCCGAGCTTCATCTAATTTTGTCTGACTCAGTTCACTTCCGGCTACGGTTCGGTATCCGGAATGAAGCCGGTTCATCCCCAGCTCGATCATCCGCTGGACCGTGACGAGATGAAGGGCGGTGAATTCTAAATTTGACCAAGTATCAATGGGCTGGGTTCCTACAAAGATAGCGCTGCCTTGACCTTGGATTTTACGCAAGATGAGGGGAGTCTGATCATCCCAGACAGCGAGACTGCTTCCTTCACCTTTAATGGCTATTCGTTTGATTGCACGCAGCTGACTCACTGGTAAAATTTGACCGTCGATACCATCTCGCCAAGGGCCATCATCACGAGTCCATGGACCGTTGATGAAAAATTGATCTGAGGGAGCATCTTCGATTCCACCCCAGGAAATACCGAGGACATTTTCGGTGGATTTTTCATGGGTTGGGAAGAAGAGCGCAGCTCCTCCGGACTCAACATAACGAGTTAAATTCGTTGCGGCTGCTCCTGAGGGTAGGGGAGCCTGCCAGATAATGAGGGTCGCGGTAGGCCAGTCGATTTCACTCGTCTGTGCAGGTGAAATCACCTCGCAGGAATAGCGCTCAAAACCTGTAGGAGCGGCTGCTTTCCTGAGATAGGCTGCCGATTCGCCTGAAGGATCATGACTCACGATCCAGGTCTTTACCGGCTTTTGTCCTCCGAAGGCGTAAAAAGCAGAGTTATCTCGCAGATTAAAATCTGCTGGTAAACCAACCCACCCGTAACCCTCGGTGTCGACGGCCGCGAGTGGTAAACGTTTCTGGAAACGCAGCTCTTGCCCTTCCATCGTGATGCGTTCAGCCGTACGTGATCCCTTATGGGTAAAGGTGATTGGGATTGATTCCGACCCAGTGTCCTGAGCGCGAGTCAGCTTTAGATCGAGTGTGATTTCATTATCTACCCGGCGAGAAGCCAGCAGCTCGAGGCTATGGTTCTGAGTAAGTCCGGTCTTAGTGGTGAGAATGCGAAGACGAGTGCCTGTTGGCAGACTTTCCATGCCTACCCGAACCGCTTGCCAGCGAGAATCTTCCTCACGCCAGTCGGGTGCTTGTAGATCTGAGGCGAGCCAAATTTCTGAGCGCCCAGGTGCGGTCTCTTGCAGATAGTCGACGGCCTTCGTCAAGAGCGACGGGATATCGGCCTGCGTATCTGTCGCCTGAGTCGATGAGATTTCTGGTAAAACGTCAGGAGATGGCACGTCTTGGATTTCACCACTAGCGCTGTCGATTAAGACCAAACGTGGAGACCCCATTTCTTCCAGAGTGTTGGCGATACGGTTGAGCACAGCTTCCCTCTGACTCGGGGCACCGTCGCTAGCACGTAGCTCCATACTTGCGGAGCGATCGAGTACGAGGACTACCGTTTCTACGGCACCGCCACCCCATCCAAGAAATCCGCCGATAAGTGGACGAGCGACAGCAACGACTAAGGCTCCTACCGCGAGGGCGCGGCATGCCAAAATCAGAATGTGCTTGAGGCGTTTCTTGCCCCGAGATTCCCGGGAAGCTTTTAAGAGAAAGCTAGTAGCAGCCCACTTCACCGTGCGAAAGCGACGCCGATTGAGTAGGTGAATAATCACCGGGATGGCCATTGCTAACAGGCCCCAGAGAAGAGTTGGTGAGAGGAAGTTCAACGTTTTTGGGTCAGGCGTCCGGTGATAAATTGAGAGAGTGTTTCCTCAAGATTCGCATCTGTCTGAAGAAGCTGGTAATCCGCGTTCACGTCGTATGCTTTGCGCTCGGTATTCTCGAGAAATTCTTTGAGTGCAGATTGATATTCATCGGCAATCAGGTTTGGCTCTGCGACCACGGTGGTGCCGTCTTCGAGGTCAACAAAACGGTGCGGACGGTCAAACTGGAAGTTCACCTCCTGAGGGTCCATGAGGTGAAAGAGAGCGATATCATGTTTCCGATAACGCAAATGCTGGAGCGCATCTGCGAGTTCATTGGCGTCGACAAAAAAATCAGAGAGGACAACGACCAAGGCGCGTTGTTGGATTTTCTCAGCCACTTGATGTAGTGCAGCCACTAATCCGGTTTCACCTTTCGGTTCAATTTTCTGTAGGGAGTCAAAAATATGCTGAAGCTGGGCTGCTCGACGGCTCGGGGGAATTTCCAGATGTAGTTTCTCGTTACAGCAGGAAAGTCCCGCAGAGTCTCCCTGATTAACAATGAGGTATGAAAGACTGGCCGCAATCCGCCTCGCAAATTCGATCTTAGATGGATGTTCGGCAGAGGAGAAATCCATCGAACCTGAAGAATCAACCACGAAGTAAGCACGAAGATTCGTATCGGCTTCGAACTCTTTAATATAATAGCGATCCGAACGTGCGTAGGCCTTCCAGTCCAGCCGGCGGGTGTCATCCCCTGGAACGTATTTACGATATTCCGCGAATTCGACCGAAGAACCACGATGTGGTGAACGGTGGCGGCCAGCGACATTTCCCACCATCGGGAAGCGCGACTCCAGAGGAATCGCACCCAGCCGTGCTAAGATATTGGTATCGAGGAAATCGTATTTCATCGTAAAGATTGGAAGCTTTCAGTGAGATTCGAAAGACAGAAGTACAATCCACAAGTAAACAACATTGCTTTTGAAATCAGATCAAGAGTGATGAAACGCTTAGGCACTTCAGAATTTCGAGCGAGCTTCCGATTTCTCAGTAGTTTCAGAATGGTTCCCACCGTGATGATCAAGATGATACATGACCAGAAAATCGTGGCAGCCCATGGTAAATTCACATTTAAAGCTCCTGGGTTTCTGGATGATTGGAAGCCAATGACAAAGAAGGTCAGCATACCTAAGATAATTAATGGAGCTCCGATTTGGATATTCTTTTTATGATTTATGATTTGTGTCGAATGGAGATTCTCAGGGACCAATTTCCTTGCTTTTTGGTCGATGAAAGAAGATCCAAAAATCCCTAACCACGCCAGCATTTGAAAGAAGTATTCCATTCGTAATGGTCTAAAAATCTTCCCGCATTTCTTCTACAAGGCGTGCGACAATTTTCTTCGCGGTCATGCCCTGAGACTCTGCCGCAAAGTTCGTCAACACCCGGTGGCTTAACACGGGCTGGGCAACCGCTTCGATGTCTTCTAGTGAAGCCATGTATGTCCCGCGGAGAGCGGCGCGAGCTTTACAGCCAAGGATGAGATATTGAACGGCGCGAGGGCCTGCACCCCAGCCGACGTATTCCTTGATCCATTCTGGAGCATCAGGTCCGTCTGGGCGGGTGCGTCGTACGATGTCCACTGCATAATCATAGATGTGATCTGGCACAGGAACTCGACGGACGAGGCTTTGATAATCAAGAACTTCCTCGCCAGTAAGGATTGGCTTGAGGTCTGTTTTGTCGAGTCCAGTTGTTTCACGGGCAATTCGCCGTTCTTCATCCTCAGTAGGGTAGTCGACTTCGATCAGGAACATGAATCGGTCGAGCTGTGCCTCTGGAAGCGGGTAAGTGCCTTCCTGTTCCACTGGGTTTTGGGTCGCAAGGACAAAGAAGGGAGCGTCTAGCTGATAGGTCCGGCCTAAAACGGTGACATGGCGTTCCTGCATCGCCTCGAGCATGGCGGACTGAGTCTTGGCAGGAGCTCGGTTAATCTCATCTGCGAGGACGATGTTCGAAAAGACGGGTCCTTTGACAAATTCAAACTCACGTTTCCCGCCTTGGCCGTTATCCTGAATAATATCAGTGCCAGAAATATCCGCTGGCATGAGGTCAGGGGTGAACTGGATTCGATTAAAACTAAGATCGAGAGTCTCGGCTACGGATGAAACGAGTAAGGTTTTCGCTAGTCCAGGGACGCCCATGAGAAGGCCATGGCCACGGGCAAAAAGGCAGATGCAGAGCTGCTCGATAACATCCTCCTGGCCGATGATGACTTTCCCTAATTCTGTCTTCATCTTGGCATAAACCTCTCCGAGCTGATCGATGGCTTCCTTATCATCCTCAGGAAACGAACGTTTCGTCTGAGGTTTCGATGGGGCTTCAGGTTCTTCTTTCTCAGATTCAGATTGAGAAACAGGAGAGGGGACTTCGGTTGCTGGCTTAGGCTTAGCTATGGGTGCCGTGACTGGCTTCGGCGGCTCAGGCGTTACAATGGGAGCGTCAGCTTTTGTCTCCTCCTTATAGGAAATCGGCTGGGTGATCTTCGCAGGCTGAGGAGGAATGATTTTCACCGGAGCGGTGATTTCTTTAGGCCGGAAGGGATCGAGAGGCTTTGGCGGGACAGGCTGAGGCGCTGAAAGAGAGGCGTTTTGAACAGAATCATCAGCATCAGGGATTTCAGCAAAGGGACTTGGAGGCTCGTTCATGGTCAGGAAAATTTCTTAAAAAAAGAGGTCGAATAGCGGAAATGAGAATTAGTTGAAGAGTCCGAAATATCGTCATCTCCTATCTATCCTTGACCCTACTACGCCCACCTCCTTTGGCAAGTATGCAAGGAAGAGAGACGTAAGAAGTGCACCTGCTTTATCGACTTTCTCTGTCCGGGCTTGATTTTCGCGCTCTGTAGGAGAGCTTCTCCCAGATTCAAAGTGACAGAAGACTTACAAAAACCTCCTTGGTGGCTGTGGCCAAACCTGCTGAGCCTAGATGCTCCAGTAGTTGCCCTGGCGTGGTTTTGGATGTTCGCCAAGACCTGGGGACTCCGAAGCCTTCCAGATTCGTTACCTTTAACTTTAGCGCTGTCAGTCTGGGCAGTCTACGCGCTCGACCGGCTGATCGATGCTCGTTCCAGCCAACCTCGGGCCTCACTTGAAAGACGGCATCATTTCCATCGAAAATTCCGCTGGCTTTTCATCATCGGCATTGTCGCTGCTTTTTCGTGGATTAGTTATGCCTCACTTTACCTACTTTCACGGACCGTCTTGATGTATGGAGCCTTTGTGGGGCTATTGGTTGTAGGGTATTTCATCATCGCTCTTGCTAGAAAGTCTGGCAGCACCGGAATCCTTAAAAATGCCATTGCTGGAATCACTTTTGCCTACGGAACTGCAACCGGGGTGCATGCTTATGCGCCTTCATTGCATTTCACTCAGATGGTCTTTTCCTGGGAGGTCGGGCTCTTCGGTGCTCTTTGTGCCATTAATATGACCGCGATTGATTTCTGGGAATTAAAAGGCGAAGACGAAGAAGATGCTTCAGCTTTAATTGGAATGGCAACCATCGTGGTGGCAGGGATTGCGCTTTTCTGGGCCACTCGCAGTGATGCGTGGGCTAAGCCATTTCACTACGCTATTATCACGGGAGCAGGAGGGATTTACGTTCTCAATAAGCTCAGAGCTCAGCTCGACAAACACGCCCGGAGGCTATGGGTCGATCTAGCTCTACTCGCACCCGTTTTGCTCTTTTGGGTCTGGATGACCTATTATCGCACGACCCTCGCTTGATTTCGCGGCGATCACGCCTTACCACGCGCAAGCACCTTCACTTCCCCAATCGATTTTTAAATGATGAGCGAAACAGAAACGCAGAAGAAACCAGCGATCCTCCTCCTCGGCGCACCCGGAGCCGGGAAGGGGACCCAGGGAGCTATTCTCGGAAATATCCCAAGATTTTATCACTATGCTAGCGGTGATGTTTTCCGTAGTCTTGACACTCGGACGGAGCTGGGTCGGAAATTTGTGGAATACTCAAAGCGAGGTGAGCTGGTGCCGGATCATTTCACGATCGAACTCTGGGCAGTTCAGATGGAAAATCTCATCGCGACTCATGTTTACAAGCCGGACATCGATATCTTAGTTCTCGATGGCATTCCGAGAAATGTTGAGCAGTGTAAAATGCTGGAGGAGCACGTTACCATTCATCAGGTTTTTCATCTTAGCTGTCCGGATCGGAGCGAGCTTGAGCGTCGGATGCGTAAACGCGCACTCAAGGAACATCGGCTCGATGATGCCAGCGAGACCGTGATTCAAAATCGGATTCAAACCTACGAAGCAGCGACGAAGCCGATTCTTGATTTTTATCCCGATGAACTGTGTTGTGATATCGATGCGAGTCAGTCACCGGCAAAAGTGCTCTACGACATCTTAGCTCGTCTTCAGACGCTCGGTGTTTATCAGGAAATCTCAGCCATGGTGGTGTAACGATGCGTATCGTATTTATGGCAACCGGCGAGATCGCCGAGGAAACTTTTAAGTGGCTCTTAAAATCAGGACACGATGTCTGCGGTCTAGTGACACAGCCGGACCGTCCTGTTGGCCGCAAGCAAGTTCTTACTGCACCTGGTGTTAAGACGCTCGCTCAGGATGCTGATATCCCAGTGATTCAGCCGGAGAAAGTACGAGAAGCATCTGCTCTCACGCAGATTAAGGACTGGGAGCCTGAGATCATTGTGGTCATGGCTTATGGGCAAATTTTACCCCAGAAACTGATCGATATTCCGAGTCGGGCAATCATCAATCTTCACGCATCCTTACTACCAAAATACCGTGGAGCTTCCTGTATCCAAGGTCCTCTGAAAGCTGGTGATTCTAAGACGGGCTGGAGTGTGATTCATGTCGAAAAGAAACTCGATGCCGGGAATGTGATTTGCCAACAGGAAATCGAAATTTCCCCTCAAGAAACGGGAGGCGAACTTCATGACCGACTGGCCCAATGTGCTCCTGCCGCACTTGAAGAAGCTTTACGGATTTTTGAAAATCAGGATGTAGTTGAAGGAGAGAAGCAAGATGAAGCAGCCACGAGCTACGTGCCCAAACTTCTCCGTGATGATGGACGCATCGACTGGAATCAAACAGCTGAAGAAATTGAGCGTTTAATACGCGCTTACCATCCTTGGCCAGGCACCTTTGCGATGCTAAAAGGAAAACGCCTTAAGATTTTTCCACCCACTGAAATTTCGTCTAGCTCTGGAAAACCTGGTGAATGTCTCGGGATGACTCATGAAGGCATTGGAATTGCATGTGCTCAGGGGAGTCTCGTACTTAAAAATCTCCAGCCCGATGGGAGCCGCCGAATGACAGCCCAGGAGGTTATTGCTGGGAGGGCCGAAGCCCTCCAGGCGGGCTTAGAGTGATTTTAAATACTCGACCAGAGCCCAGCGATCTTGATCGTCGAGATCGGTTCCAAATTCGTGCCCAATATTCGTATTAGGAGCCTTTGTCGTATCGTAGAGATAGTTCGTAGGTCCCGGGATATTAAGATAACCAACTTCGATCGGATCAAATTCACGATTCCCAACGTAGAACGAGGTTTCCCGTTCTGTGACTGGTAAGAGAAGCTGATATAGGGTGCGGACAGAACCATTGTGAAGATACGGAGGTGAAGCCCAAATCCCGTTGAGTAAATGAGCTCGATAACCCACGGTCTGTCGCCATTCTGGATTTCCATTAACTTCCCAAGAAAGAGCTATTTCTTCGGAAATACCGCGTGCTTTCATCGTCGCTGCACGCACTTTTTTCACCTTAGCTGAGAGCGCTGCCAATCGCTCAGGGCCATTCGTTTCAGGAAGATTGAAGGTATCCCAGCGAGCGCTGTTGGTGCCTATTTTTTCAATCGGATAATCCTTACCGGCAGGCGAAGAATGGCATTGAGCACAATTTTCAGCGAAGAGAACTTCACCACGGGCACGTTTCGTTTCATCAATAGCTGGGAAAATACTCGGCCAGCTGGGAGGCTCAATTTTTCGTAGGAGCTGATCCATCTCATTGATTGCCCTTGGAAGTAAACTTGTCGTGATGCCGTCTTCAGCTACATCCGCACCAAGGGCAATTCCTTGTGCGAGATTACGATCCATAACTGAGTTCGTATTTCCATCGGCATGAAACCAAGTGTAATTTGCATTCCCGAATAAATGAGGCACAACGATCGGCGCATTCAGCTTCGCGGAGGAATCCTGCATTACGATACGTTGCACGAGCCCCCAAGCATCATCACGGCCAGGGCCAGCTGGGGGCGATTCTTTGATCGTGTTTACGGTGAGTTGTCCCATTTCTAGGCGTTCTCGAAGTAGGAAAAGAATCGTTTTTACGATATGGAGCGTCTTATCTGCCTTACTTAGACTGTCGAATCCTTCTTGCGTGAGTTCCTCAAGGGATTTCGAAGGGTCATTGACATCGCTATGGACGGCGCCGAATTCTCGGCGAAGAAGAGCGATGAGTTCGTCTGCTTCAGCGTGACCTGAGGAATCCAGCGCGTCATCGATAAGGGCTTTTTCAGCAGCAGATTTTATGTGAGTGAGAGCCAGCTTGCTGAGATTTAACTGCTGTCCGATTCCTCCAGCTCCAGATTCGTCATGAACCGCATGTAAAAGTCTCGCAACGAAGGCGAGTGACTCACCAGGATGCTTGAGCATTTTCTGAGCATTGGTAGCAGTATCGAGAATCCATTTTTCGACATCGATCAGATTCGGCGCGCCATCGATCCTAAGGCGATGCATTTTTTTTCCATCCTGATACTGAATTTCACCGGTGTGACAGGCTGCACAGTTAATCCCAATCACAGGCATTTGAATTCCAAACGCGAGCTCGTCTGTGTGAGCAGCAATTCCGACCGGGAGATTCCAGGGATTTCGCTCAGATTTTTCTGAGAGCAAAAAGCCGTAATCCTCGAGCGTTTCGCTCATGAATTTTCCAGATTCTTCATCCTTAAGCGCGGAAAGCATCGCGAGCGGAAACATCGTCGTGCCTTGGAAGATATGGTGCAGTTTTTCGCTTTCAGTTTTACTTAGGCCGACTTCGACGCGTGTAAATGGTTTCGCTTCTGGAATGTCAGGCCCAGGTTGATAACGGAGATAATAATAGCCGAGAATGAGAATAAGAACTGCGGCTAAGGGGAGGAGTAGCTTGAGCTTCATCAGGCAGATAGGACTAACACTGGCACGACTGTATTTGCAAGCTATGTCCGAATGCCTAAACGCAGTGAGTGCGAATAAACCCTCTCATTGAGAGAGGGTTATCGATTCCGCATTACATATATTGTGTGAAGTTATCCATGGTGGGGAGAATCCTACGTGTATAGAGATCCATCCTTATTCGCGTATGTGTGCTGTAGACGAAAACCTTCTTCACTGATTTCAGCAATCAAAACAGATGATCAAGTGACGAACCTGATCATCGTAAGCTTACCTGAGTCGATTGTTCAGGACGCCCTGCGGATGTCAAAGATTGGTCTGTGAAACAAAATCACAACCTATTGCGAATCGAGTCCGAGTCTTTTGATTCGCTCTCGTAGATCTGTCGGGACTGCTTCTTTGTCTTCAGGAGAATTATAAGGCCCTTCGAAAAGAAGATTTCCTTCACGATCTTGGATGCGAAGATTTTTTAATCCGTTGTCAGTATTTACGGTAATGGTGCCTTGGCCATCACTCAGGGTCATAGAACCTGAAGAGCTTGATTGGAGTCCAAAGTTGAAGGAATCTTTGGAACTCATTTGGCCGAGAATATCGTCTAACTGAAGATCAAGACCTGATGAACCGCGCCCAAATGCTCTTTGCCTCATGGCTCGCATTTCTTCAATTTGTTGCCGTAAAGCATCGTCAAACCTGGAGCCTCCTAGCTGAGGTGTTGGTAGCTGTTGAGGAGGCGTTCCTTTTCTCGCTTTATTCCATGCAGATGCCTCGGGAATGCTTTTATGAGCGTCACTCCGAGGAATGAGCGTCACTTTTTTCGTGTTGAATTTCCCGCGGTGAAACCACGCTAAAGGGACCTCATCACCAGGCTTGCAGAGTTCGATTTGAGCGCTGAGGTCATTCTGGGTGAAAATTTGAGTGCCGTTAAAATTTGTCACAATGTCACCAGGCTTCAGCCCAAGCTGCTCAGCCGGACTATCAGGCAAAATGTGGCGAAGCTGGATACCGCCATCAATTTCAAGATGCCAAGCGATGCTCTGATGCACCGGTTCGCCACCGATTCCGAGCCAGGCTTTGTCTTGATTTAAGGCTGCAGGAGATTTCTTTTTGGGAACTATTTCCGCAGCAGCTACAGGCGTTTCAACTTGTCCATCTGGTGGCACACGTTCCGCCATTGGAATTTTCTCATCCTCTTGATCAAGAGATGATGGGCGTTCAATTCCCTGCACACTGCTAGAATTTACCAATAAAACGGTAAGCAGCGCAGAGCCAATTCGGGGGCTAAATGCGTTCTTTCCTTTCATGGGATCGTTGGTTTTTGAGACAATAATCGTTAATCAGCAACCACTGGTTCTAAGATGATTTCACGCCTTGGTTTTTCGATCGTCAAGGTTCCATCAGTAGACGCCGCTTGAAAACGGTATTGGTCGTTAAAAGTGGCCTCAATACACCGGTATATTTTTCCGTCTTCAGCCACCATTAGTCCTCTTTCGCTAAGGCCGACAAAATTTGCATCTTGTTGTGTGAAGTTATAAGACGCTCGTTGAATTCTAGCGCTTTGCAGTTGATGGGCTTGAGCGTTAGCAGGAATCAGACGTGCTGGTTGAATAATGGCACCACTAGAGATTTCAGAGGAATTGGCCACGTTTTCAGCTGGGTCAGTAACTCGGTGTTCGGAGACAAAAGCCATCGAAACGCCTAAAGCGGCAACCGCAGCAGCAGATTTCCATCCGATCCAAGGTTTACGCTCCTTCTTAGGCTGAGGCTGGGTTTGGGAATCAGAGCTTAGGGTTACGATTTTTTCTTCTATCGGCACCGATTCGTGCCAGCGTGACATGGCGGAATCTAGCCGATCTAAGAGTTCAGCAGAGGCTGGCGCTGGCTGCAAATGCTCTAGAATTTCTTCTAAAGAAGGCTCCTTCTCAGCTTTTGTTGAGGTGATGTGGTTCTCAGAAGAGCTAGCGGCGCACATAGCATCGTCAAGCCGAGCCAACAACTCCTCAGAGAGAGGTTGTGGTTTAAGCTGCGCTAGAGATTCTTCTGGGGTATGAATGTCAGAGTGCATGATCGTGTGTTATCAGTCAGATGTCTCCATTCAATCGGGATGTAGTGAGGTGTTTTTTTAGTGCTTCGATGCCGTAGCGATACCGCGAAGCGGCGGTATTGAGGGAGATTTCTAGGGTCTCTCCAATCTCAGCAAAAGTACGATCTCCCCATAGTTTTAGGGTGATGACTTCTGCAAATTTTTGGGGAAGATTTTTCAGTCCAGCCGCGATGATCCGTTTCGTTTCATCCTGACTATCGGTGAGTTCGAAAAGCGGCATATCGCAGTATTTGCCAAGACCTTTTTCATCATCAATAACCGCTTCTTCACGACGTTTTCGTCGATCATCACGGCGTCCGAGGTCGATCGCTTCTCGGCGAATCTGGGTGTATGAAAAAGCTAACCATGCGTCTTGACCGCCGATGAAAGTCCCCTCCTCCACTTTACGTGCGAGTTTCACTAAGGTCTCTTGAAGAACATCCTCAGCATCGGCGAGCGAGCGTGTTTGTTGGCGGGCAAAAAGGAGGAGCTTAGAGCCATGTTCAAGAAGCCAGGGTCTCCAGCGTGATGGTGCTGGAGCGGTTGTGAGTGGGGTTGCATTGGCGGTATTCACGGTCAGATCTTTCGATGCTTACTTTGAGAGCGTAACTCTGGGACTTTCTTGTTCAAATTAAGTTAGAATTTTTTGCGAACATTTCAACTAGCTTTCAATCAGTCTCTAATTTCATGTGCTAGGCATGAGCTTCTTAACTAACTTATTTAGTGTAAGCCCTTGAATTGCAATAGAAAAGATGACGACCAGATAAGTCGCAATGAGAATGGCCTGACGAGCACTTTCATCGAGACTTTCTTTCGGTAAAGCTAAAGCCAAGGCGACCGAAATGCCGCCCCGCAGTCCGCCCCAAGTTAAAATACGAATCACTCCAGGTGAGAATTCTTGTTTTTTCTGTAGGACGAATACAGGAAGACTGACCGCAGTGAAGCGACAGCAGAGGACGACAAAAATGAGGATCAATCCCGCGCCGAAAGCCGGGCCGGTGAGCTTCAGGATGAAAATTTCCAGACCCAAGAGAAGGAATAGCAAGGCATTGAGAACTTCATCGACGAGCTCCCAGAACATATCGAGATGCTCGCGAGTAGTATCGCTCATCGCCATGGTCCGCCCATGATTTCCAATCATGAGACCAGCCACAACCATCGCTAGTGGTCCACTCATATGGAGCGAGCTCGCGAGTTGATACCCTCCTGTGACAAGGGCGAGAGTGATTAAGATTTCTACCTGATAGTTATCGATGCTCTTGAGCATACGATAAGCTAGGTATCCCAAGATGCCTCCCAAAAGGACACCTCCGCCAACTTCCTCTAAGAAAAGCAGGCTGATGTGACCGAAGCTGGCTTCACTTGTCCCCGCAGCGAGCCCGACCAGCACGAGATAGACAACAACCCCGACCCCATCATTAAAGAGAGATTCTCCCGTGATCTTTGTCTCAAGCGATTTAGGAACTCCTGCTTTCTTGAGAATCCCTAAAACCGCTACAGGATCCGTGGGGGAAATGAGTGCGCCAAAGACGAGACACCAGAGAAATGGGACGGTAAGTCCGCAAAGCTGAAAGATGTAGAAGGAAATCGTTCCAACCATGAAAGTCGAAAGAACCAATCCAGCGCTTGCAAGAATGGCCACGACCCATTTCTGCTCTCTGAGGTCACCAAGGTTCACGTGAAGAGCTCCGGCAAAAAGAAGGTAGCTCAGCATGACTTCCATCACGGTTTGATTGAAGTCAATTTGACCGACAAAATCACGCGCTCCAGAGACGAGAGTCGCAGGCAAATAATTCCCAAACATGAGCATCAGGGCACTCAGAATGAGGCCGATGAGCATGATCCCAATACTGTTTGGGAGTTTGAAAACGCGATGATTTAAGTAGCCAAAGCCAGCAGCTAAGGTGAGCAGGATCGCAGCGGTATCTAAAAGGGTCACGGCAGTGAGTCTAACAACGAAGCGGCGAGCCGCAAGGTTCACTCGTCATAACATGATGAGTCTGCATTACGCCAAGTAGAATGGAAGCATCAGCCCTTCTTAGCCCAGGAATCCTTCAAGGTGACGATTCGATTAAAAATCGGCGCAGAAGTAGTGTGATCATCGTCGGTAGCGAAGTAGCCTAAGCGCTCAAACTGACAGTGCTCGTTCGGATTCATTTCAGCAAGACTGGGCTCGACCTTGGCGCCCTTCACTGTTTCCAGGCTTTCAGGATTCAGGCAGTTTAAATAACCGCCTTCTACGCTATCTGGCTGCTCTTCGGTAAAGAGTCGATCGTAGAGGCGGACTTCAGCATCGATGGCATCAGGTGCGCTCACCCAATGAATGGCAGTGCGGCACTTAATTCCCTCAGGAGCAGATTTGCCAATCGTATCAGGAATGAATTCGCAGTGAATTTCTGTCACCTCGCCAGCAGCATCGACCTCGTGCCCGACGTGCTTGATGATGTAGGCTCCCCGTAATCGCACGGCACCATCAGGGCGAAGTCGGAAGAATTTCTTAGGTGCATCAATCTTAAAGTCGTCGCGCTCGATCCAGAATTCGCGGGAGAAATTTAACTCTCGTGAGCCATCATCGGCGTTTTCAGGATTATTTGGTACGGAAACCTTCTCACTTTGCCCTTCAGGGTAATTTGTCACCACGACTTTCACGGGATCGAGAATGGCCATCTTTCGAAGCGCGACTTTGTTGAGGTAATCGCGGATCTCGAATTCCAGAAGTGAAAGGTCCGTTAAGGAATTCTGCTTTGTTAGACCAACGCGTTTCACGAAATTACGAATGGCCTCGGGCGGATACCCACGGCGGCGCATCCCGGAAAGCGTCGGCATGCGAGGATCATCCCAACCATTCACGTATCCTTCTTCGACAAGCTGGATAAATTTCCGCTTACTCATCACGGTGTAGCCAATATTCAGCCGGGCAAATTCGATTTGGCGTGGCTTCGAGGGCACGGGACAGTTATCAACGACCCAATCGTAGAGTGGGCGATGATTCTCAAATTCGAGTGAGCAGAGCGAATGCGTAATGTGCTCCTTGGCATCTTCGAGCGAGTGCGCGAAGTCATACATGGGATAAATACACCATGCCTCACCAGTGTTATGGTGCTCAGCGTGAAGGATCCGGTAAAGCAGCGGGTCACGCATATTCATGTTCCCAGAGGCCATATCGATCTTCGCTCTGAGGACGGCTTCGCCTTCCTTAAAATCGCCAGCACGCATTTTTTCAAAAGCAGCGAGATTCTCATCGACGCTTCGGTCACGATAGCTGGAAAATTCCCCTGCTTCGGTGACGGAACCACGCTTTCGGCGGATCTCATCCGGCGAATCCTGGTCGACATAAGCGAGGCCTTTCTCGATCAGCGCCACGGCGCAGTCGTAGAAGTAGTCGAAGTAGTCACTCGCGAAGTAAAGATGATCTCCCCAGTTGTACCCCAGCCACTTAATGTCCTTTTTTATGCTTTCGACATACTCGACATCTTCCTTGACGGGATTGGTGTCATCGAAGCGTAAATGACAGCGACCACCAAATTCTTCTGCGATTCCGAAGCTCACCCCGATGGCTTTAGCATGCCCGATGTGGAGGTAGCCATTTGGCTCAGGTGGGAACCGTGTGATAGGCACGGAATGCTTCCCGCTTTCGATATCGGCCGCGACGATCTCGCGGATGAAGTCTTTCTTTGCGTCACTCATAAGTTTGAAAGTTCAGTCAGAAGTGCACGGCTCATTTCGATGCCTGCTTCAAAGTTTTCGACCGCGAAATTTTCATTCGGGGCATGGATTTGACAATCAGGAAGCGCGAGTCCGAGCATCAGACTATCTGCGCCAAGGATCTCCTTCATGTCCTGAATAATAGGAATACTCCCCCCTTCTCGAATAAGCACGGGAGCTTTACCGAAGCTTTTTTCGAGGGCAGTTTGTGCAGCTTTCCCGAAGACAGAATGAGGATCATTATGGTAGGCCTTACCGGAATGTCCGCGCTCAATCTCGATGCGAACTCCTGGAGGAGTATGCTTTTCTAAATGAGCAATGACAGCCTCCTGGACCTGGTCTGGATTCTGCCCTGGGACAAGTCGACACGAGAGCTTGAACATCGCCTCCGCAGGAAGAACCGTCTTTGAGCCTTCGCCCTGATATCCTCCCCCCATGCCATTGACCTCCACCGTAGGGCGAGCCCAGATCAACTCGGCCGCAGAATACCCCGGCTCTCCGAAGACTTCGCTTGAACCGGTAACCTTGAGAAAATCAGCATCGTTAGCACCAGGTACTTGAGCCCACATTTCACGCTCCCAGTCTTCAAGCGGGATTACATTATCATAGAAACCCTCGACCGCCACGCGGCCATCGTCTTGGTGAAGGCTTGCGATAAGACGAGCTGCAGCCGAAGCTGGATTCGCAACCGCACCACCATAGACTCCAGAATGTAAATCTCCGGACGGGCCATGAACTTTCACTTCCACGCAAGTGATGCCGCGTAAGCCATAACCAAGAGTCGGAGTGCCGGGTGCTACCATTCCCGTATCCGAGACCGCGATAATATCACAAGCCAGCTCAGCTTTGTGTTTTTCCAGAAAAGGAACCAAATTTGGAGAACCAATCTCCTCCTCCCCTTCGATGAGGAAGATTACATTGAGAGGCAAGTCACCTTCTTCCTGAAGAATTTTTTCCGCTCCAAGCATGTGGACAAAATGCTGCCCCTTATTATCGGCACCACCGCGTCCCCAGATTTTCCCATCGCGAATTTCAGGCTCAAATGGAGGGGAGTGCCAAAGTTCGACTGGGTCGACTGGCTGCACGTCATAATGACCGTAAATTAAAACCGTCTTTCTATCGTTCTGGTGCTTATTTCGAGCGACGACAATCGGATGTTGAGCAGTCTCATGAAGCTCAGCATTTAACCCCATTTTTGCGAACTGAGCCACTAGCCAGTCCGCATTTGCGCGCACATCTGAAGCGTGCCGAGAATCGGTCGAGATACTGGGAAAGCGAAGATGTTCGAAAAGACGTTCAAGCTCAGGTGTCATGAAGAAAGACATGTCGTGAGGTGGACATTCTCGCAAGCTGCAAGTTTTCAGGAAGCGTCAGAATCTTGATCGATTCCCAGCTTTTGCTTCTCCTCTCGAATTACCGCGAGAGCATCGTAGATCGCCATCAAAAGAAGGAAGCAGCACCAAAATGCCGTCCCTCCCCAGAATACTAAAAATCGCCAAAGCCCCTGCCCCAGCCAGTTCGAAAGTGGCCACACTCCGAGCACAAAGAGCACTATGAGCACGAGCAGTAGCCCACTCATGAACTGCCTCCTTCGTTTTCGATCTCTGAGGGTGACTTCCGCGATGGCTTTGGCCATCAGCCACCCTGTCGACTGCTGACTCATATCTCGCTAAAAGGTCGAAATGTGGAGTTTCAATACCACTTAGTCCCGCTTCGGGCTAAACAACTTCCACAGGAGAAGCATCAAAATCAGCCCCAAAAGAAGTCCTAAGGTTAACCCCCAGAGGGCAAATTCCTTCTGAATGGGCTGTTTATCAGGACCAGAAAATCGAGCCGGAGCGACGGCTTCTTGCACGACTTTAATCTCGTTAAGCGCAGTGTCCCAAAAGGATCGTTCATTGCTTTGACTCTGTTGCACGTCCTCAAGATCATCTTTCGCATCTTCGAGTTCCACGCTGGCTTCGAGAACCTCTGTGATCTCAAAAAAGGGACGTAGATTTGTCTCAAGTGTAGGCTCCAGTGGAAGACCATTTGCCTTCATTGCGGCAGCAGCCTTTGCCAAAGCTGCCAGAACAGGCTTTCGAGCTTCAGAAATTTTTTCATCCAGCCGCTCAGCCGCTTCCGTCCGCTTCCGCTCATCCATTTCCGCAAGACTAGTGAGAGCCTGCCGTGAAATAGCATTCGCAATATCAGCGGCCTCCTGCGGTGAATCGCGTGTCACGGTGATGCTGATTTCGTCTTTCTGTGAGATGTCAACATCGACAGACTCGGAGAGAATTTTCAGAGCCTCGCTATCATCAAGCACCCAAGTATTGGCTAAATTCAGCTCTCGGAGGACGGGCCTCAAAGTGCCCAGTCCATTGAGAATTCTTTTCGCCTCCGTCTGGCTGGAATTATTAACGCCTTCTGTATCTGAAAGCATTTTACCCTGCGCAAATGGCTTCCGAATATCAGCCTCAAGAATTGCCACGGAGCGATACTCCTTCGGCCCCTTTTCCCAGACCTGGTTAGCATAAAAATACCCTCCAACGGTCCCTCCAATTGCGAGTAAAATGAGGATCCAGCTATACCACCAAAATCCCTTGCGTCTCTTGCGCTTTAGCATGCTGAAATTTGTGCACGAGTTAAGCAAATGTCACAAGCTTAAGCTCACTCTGGACACACTTCTTAAAGAGATTGATGAAAAAGATCTTCACTCTTAAGTCCTAGAACGAATGCCACCATGAGATCAATTGTCTTTTCGACATCACGATAGTCCGCCATTTCCACCACCGAGTGCATACAGCGCAGGGGTAGTGAGACCAGAGCGCTCGGGACGCCATCTCGTGAGTGATAAATGCTATCCGTATCAGTCCCGGTGAATCGGCTCGATGCCTCATGCTGAAGTGGAATTTTCCCCTTCTCTGCTTCAGAGATCAGACGCTCAACAACGATGGGATGACTCGCCGTCCCGTGAGTCACGGTCGGCCCCTCACCTAGCTTCACTTCTCCATACATCGCATGACTAAGCGCGGGGGTATCAGTAGCATGGGTCACATCAGTGCAAAGACACACATCTGGTTGTAATCGGTGAGTTGCCATCTTTGCGCCATAGCCACCGATTTCCTCTTGGACTGCATTTAAACAAATGACGGTAAATGGCGGCTTCGATTTTACTTTCGCTAGTTTTTTCATCGCCTGAGCAACGATGTAGCCACCGATACGATTATCGATTGCCCTACTCACTAGCCGGTGCTTTCCCAACTCGGTAGGCGTATCAGCATAGACTGCGGGGTGCCCGACTCTCAGCCCCATCTCCGAAACCTCACTCCGGCTTGATGCCCCAACATCGACCCAGAGTTCATGCACTTTGGGCGCTTTCTCATTGGCGAGCGAATCGCGTCGTAGATGAATAGCCGTATTTCCAATAATCCCAGCAACCACACCCTGGTCCCCAAGGATTTGAATGCGTCGTCCTCGCCCCGTCGCAGCATCGCTACCACCGACTCGATCGAGGTAAAGGAAGCCATCCTTTGAAATATGCTTAATCATAAAGCCAATCTCATCTGCGTGAGACTCCAGCATGACGATTTTTTTACTCTTCCCCTTGAGGGTAGCCCAGGTCGAACCGTAAGCATCGCACTCCACTGAATCTGCAAATTTTTCCATATAAGAAGCCCACACTCTCTGCCCAGGCATTTCAAACCCAGTTGGACTCGGTGTTTCTAGGAGCTCAAACAAGAATGCTTTTTCAGTCTTCGTCATACCTAAAGACTGCCGATAGGGATGAAGAAGGTGAAGAGAGAATTTCTAATCCCTAAGCTTTTCTTTATGATTAAAGTCCCGCAACCTTAGGAATGACTGAAGTAAATCCCTACGCAGCCCCTCAAGCTGATCCTGGGAAAATTGAAACCAATGCGCCATTCCAAGGTGCGCCCTCCCCCTATGGGCCTTGGCGAAAGACAAAGTGGCTCAGCAACCTTGTAACAGGGCTCTTTTTAATTCTAATTCTCTGCTATGTGGCAAAATTAGTATTATTCAGCACTTATATCAGTAGAATTGGCAATGTGGGCTTTGACTGGTTCGCTAGCGAAGAAGGTGAACGAATTGTGGCAAATGAAGAAATCCTTGTCCCCGTGAGTCAGGCCTTAACAGTTCTGATCATTATTTTTTGGTTAATCTGGACAAATAAGAGCTGTAAAAACGCGTGGCTGATTGCTGGTAGACGAGGATACTTCCACCCTAAAAGCACCTTCACTCCAGGATGGGCTGCTGGTTGGTACTTTGTTCCCGTCGCCCTCCTTTGGAAGCCATTTCAGGCAATTGCATTTATGAGAGATGCTTCTCAAAAAAGCCAACCTTCGGAAAATAGCACTCAAATGGGAAATTTGCTGGGCTTTTGGTGGACCTTTTGGATCACCAATAACATCCTCTCTAAGCTAGCGCAAAGATCTATCGACAATGTGGAAACACCTGATTCTTTCGTTTCAGCGCTCTACTTCAATTCCATCGTTACTGGCATCTCAATCATCGCCGCTATTGCTGCCATTCTTGTCGCGAGACGGCTCACTAAAATCCAATATGAGAGAGCTCATGAATTTAAGCTCCCTGAAACAAATTTGCATTGAGGGATTGACACCACAGGTCAGGACCTCTACCAATCCGCCGCCGACAAGCGGCGGAGTAGCCAAGTGGTAAGGCGCGGGTTTGCAAAACCTGTATTCGAGAGTTCGATTCTCTCCTCCGCCTCCAATTTTCTTCTGGCCGAATCCTTTTAAAACAAGGGATTCGGCCTTCTTTTTTGTTCCGAAGCAAGCTCTTCAGAAATTGCGATAGCGAATGGGCGCCTCTACTAAATCAGTTTCCTCTTTTCAGCGAGAAAGCCGAGTAGAAGGAAAGCGCCTAATACCGCTGAATCCAGCCACACATTACTCAATTTTAGAATCTGCGAATGAATGGATCGCGCAATGAGCAGGGTCAGAAAACCATAACCAAAGCCACAAACGACCACAAAAAATAGAACCCTAAGGACGAAGCTCCACGTGCGGGCGATATTCTTCGTAAATTTGGCTAGCGGGCCTCCGTAAATCACGAGAAATGAAGCTGCCCATGCGGTGCAGAGAGTCCAACTATTCGCCCTTATATAACCAGCAACACTATTAATAATTTGCTCAATCACTTAGACCTTATTCAACGACAGTAAAGTAACGAAGGATCATCAATCCCACCTCAGAATGAGCTTAGTTTTTTGCTCTTTCTAGCCTCAACAAAGATAATTGAGATTTGGCAGGCCCGTAGGGAGTCGAACCCCAATCTATGGTACCGGAAACCATTGTTCTATCCATTGAACTACAGGCCCTCCTAGAAGGTGGCGGGAATTTAGCGAAACCGGCTTTGAAGTCAAACTTTAGCGAGAGATTTGAGTCATTTTTGAGAAGGATGTGCAAATCATCGCAATTTCGGCTACTTTCTTTCAGTTAATTTTTGTTTTTTACTGGAAGGGTGGCCGAAATCCTGCACTGTCGCGCTGATGCCAAGCCCCGATCAATCATCTGAGCACTTGGTGCTCCCTTCGAGAAGATCATTCCTCACTACTTCTGCTATCGCCGTCGGCGGTATTATAAGTTCCCCAAGCGTCAGTTCTGCTGCGCTTTTCCGCCACTCAACCCCCATTGACCTTAGCTTCCTCCCAGATTCCTGGGTCCGCCGCGAAGGTGACCGCACATTACAAGCCTACGCACGTTACCTGAAAGGCCTGCGTTTAAAATTCGTCACTCCTGAACAGGTGATCAAAGCCCATGCTCGCCGGAAAGGAAGTGTATGGAATAGCCTCCCGCCTATGTCGATGTGGCGCTCTATGGGAAGCACCCTTAAGGCTGCTGACAGACTGGCGGCTACTATCGGGATGCCGGTCAAGACTGTGACTTCAGCTTATCGCAGCCCAGCTTATAATCGCCGCTGCCCAGGTGCGAAGCGGAATTCATGGCATATGCGTAACTACGCACTCGATTTACAGTTTTCAACTTCCACCTACAAGGTCGCTCAGGCTGCACGATACATCCGTGACAAAGGTTACTTTAAAGGTGGTGTCGGGCGATACAGCTCCTTTGTGCACATTGACACACGGGGACATAATGCCGACTGGTAATCCCCTCCCCTGCTCATAGCAGGCAGTCGCACCAAATTTCCAAAGGGTAGGTTTTACGAAGTTCGCATCCTACCCTTTTTTAGGCTCTTTTTAGAGCGGCCAGATGACTGGAATAAGGAAGCTCGCGACTACCCAAAGAATGAGTGCCAATGGGAAGCCTGCTTTAAAGAAATCGCCAAATTTGTATCCGCCAGCCCCATAGACAAAGGTATTTGTCTGATACCCAATAGGCGTAGCGAAACTGGCAGAGGAGCCAAACATGACGGCCGCAATGAGTGGGCGGGGGTCTACGCCAAGATCGATCCCAACAAATATGGCTAAGGGGGTCAAAATGACTGCGACCGCATTATTGCTGACCATCTCGGTCATGACTGCTGCTAATAGATAAACCATTGCAATGATGATTCTGGGATCAAGCCCTCCTACTAAGTCCACAAAGCGGTGAGCCAAAAGCTCCGCAACTCCTGAAAACTCCATGGCTTTCCCTAAGCCAAGCATACCGAAAATAAGAAAGAGCACTTTCCAATCGATGGAATGATAGGCTTCAGAAGGCTCGACACAACGAGTAATCAGCACTCCCAGAGCAGCGGTAAGGGCGACGAGTACGATTGGGATTTTAGGAATCACTCCAAAGCCCCCGAGAGCTCCGATGAGCATGAATGAGAGGAGGGCGAGAATGGCCAGCCAGGCTTTTTTCGGACGTGTAGTCTGTTGCTGAGGCTCACTTAGATTCACGAAATCTTTCAGCTCAAAGAGCTGCTGCATCCGACGCGCAGGTCCCTGCACAAGGAGAGTATCACCAAAGGCGAGTTTCACATCTTCGAAACGTTCTTGCAGGTTTTTTCCTCGTCGATGAACGGCTATGATAAGAACACCGAAGCGTTGACGGAAATTAAGTTCCTTTAAGCTCTTGCCCGCAATAGTGGAGTCAGGACCGATGATTCCCTCCATGAGAACCGCTGACTCTGTGCGGATATCTTCTAGCCCGAGATCATCACTGGAACGAAGACTGACTTCATCACCAAGGTTCATTAAGTTCTCGAGCTTTCCTTTTAAGATGATTTCATCGCCGACTTCGAAAACGACATTTTTGAGTGAAATTCGTAACCGATGACCATCACGAATGATATCGAGGATGCGGATCTTTTTTTGTGTCTTAAGCCAACTATCAGTGAAACTTTTCCCTGCCAGGGGCGACCCCTTAGAAACGAAGGCGTGGGTGATGTATTCGCGCGAGGCGTTACTATCGATCAGGGTGGCCAGAGTGGATCGATCAGGTAGGACCTTGTCGCCCAAAAAAACGAGATAGAAAAAAGTGACCACAACGAAGGTCAATCCCAGCGGAGTGACATCGAACATATTGAAGTCGATATTTGCCTGTTCCTTCGCGATTCCTGAGGCGACGAGATTTGTAGATGTCCCGATGATGGTGATCGTGCCTCCTACGATGGCAGCATAGGATAGTGGGATGAGAAATCGAGAGGCCATCCAGTCTTTACGCCGGCAAATGGCGAGAACGATAGGCAAAAATACCACCACAACTGGGGTATTATTCATGAAGCCAGAGAGTCCAGCCACGATGAGAATCATGACGATTAAAAGACGACGACGACTGGTGGCAGCTGTTTTTTCAAACCAATACCCGAGGGACTCGATCACTCCCGTACGCTCCAAAGCTTCACTAAGAACGAACATACAAGCGATGGTAATGGGAGCGGGATGAGAGAAGACAGAGAGAGCATCGCAGCGCAGACGTAATAGGGCCTCATCAAGCGCTGATCCTGTGAGGCCGGAGGTTGGGATGGAGACTGAGATTGGGAGGACTCCGATAATCACACAAACAACAAGAGCCCCCATGGCGACGACCTCAGGTGAGAGCCACTCCTTGATGAAGCTCGCAAAGACTACCAGGACTAGGATTCCTAGAGCGATTTGTTGCCACGTTTCGACCATAAATGAATGCCAACAAAGTATGAACGGTCACTACGCGCGAAGCAACCTATTCCAGCAAGTGCTTTACTCGACTGCTTCTTCACGAGCAGCGACGGCTAATCGGAAAGCCTCTTGGTCGCCATAGCGGCGAATAGAAAATTTCACACAGCGCCTTTTCCCCGGTTCTGGAGACCAGGTTGCTTGCCAAAATTGATATGAAGCTCCGTTCGTTACCACGGTGACTTTTGAAACTCCGACGACTCCAGACCGATTCCGGGTTGAGCGAGTGCAAATACGAGTCTGCTCACTAGCCGCGATTTTATGGAGAAGCGCATCCCTCCAGGCTCTAGCCTCTCGCAGTCCGCGTTCAGAATTTCCATAAATACGATCTCCAAAATATTTCGCGTATTTAACACCACGCCGCTGAAGTCTAACCTGCCAGCCATGAGTCCCAGCATCAGGGAGGTCGATGCGAGCGATGGCATAGTTAGGATCTGGGCTAGGCATAACCGATGACTTCAGGAACGGTATGAGAGTGACAGGTTAACTGTCAAATTAGAGAGCCCTTATTTTTGGGTGTGTGCATGGCGACGAACCAAATCACGAGCAGGCTCAGGGACCCAGCGTTCCCAGTCACCCGACTTCCGATATCCGCGTAAAATTTCGCGTCCTGTCTTTTTCAAAAGCTCCTCATCCCCAACTTCTAAGCCCCTGATGAGACCATTCTCAATGAAGTGTCGATAGAGGTGTTCTAAGTTTTCTGGGGCGCGGAAAGTTTCCGCGGTGACACATTCATTATCTTTCCGGTTTCGCCACGGATAAACGAGGAGTGAGATCCCAGATTTAAAGAGTCGCCCGAAGGATTCGAGGATTCCTCCACTGAGATTTTCAGACCACTTCTCTTTGAACAATTCATTAAGAAGCCCAATGGAGAGAATCATCCCGACCGGTTCACGCGTATAGAGGCGCAAGGTGGCGGCCACTCGGTGGAATTCGGGACAATTTGAAATCATAACCACTTTCCCTAGAGCCTGAAGCGTATCGACACGGTCAATGAAGGAAATGAGATCAATCTCACCGTCACGCAGGAGATTTGCGAGCGAGACCTCACAAACTTCTCGGCACGGTTTTGCTTTCTCGGATTGCTCATCACATGGAAAGACTTTTGAACCCTGCTCGAGCATATCGAGGTGTAAATTCGTCACCGGCATAAAGCTACCCCGGAGCACGAGTAGAGGAGTCCGGTAAAATGCTTCCGCTGCCTGAACGACTTCACCATTCGGCATGAAGACAGTCGCTGGAGTGCAGCACTGTTTCACCAGCTCTAGAGCGCAGAGTCGATTATCAACCATCTCAAATCGCTCTCCGAGAAATTTCAGCATATCGATCTCAATTCTTCCTGGAGCAAGGTGTGCTGTGAGAGATTTTACGAAGGTTTCTAAATCTGTGGAGTGATGAAAGGCAGCCCAGATCAGGTTCACTCCCAAAATACCGAGAGCCTCCATTTGGTCGACATTTTCTTTATCGAGTAAGCGTGTATGTAGTAAGATCGTGCCAGAGCGTCCATTAGGTCGAGCTTGGTAACGGATGCCTAACCATCCGTGGCATTCTTCCTTATCTTGGTATCCTCGTGCTCGGACAGTGTTGCAGAAGGAGAAAAACCGTGATCGATCTCCCCTCTCTTCCATGAGTCGTTCGTGGAGGAGATCATACTCATAATTGAGCATTTGCACGACCCGATCTTGCGAGACATAGCGTTTTGATTTCCCATAAACGGTGTCACTGATGGTCATATCATAAGCCGAGATCGACTTGGCCACCGTGCCAGCACTTGCTGAAGCTCGGAAGAAATGATTAGCGACTTCTTGACCTGCCCCGATCTCGGCAAAGGTCCCGTAAATTGAAGGATCAAGATTGAGCTGAAGTGCTTTATCTTGAACTGTGCGAATGGTCTCACTCATTGACTGAATTATTTAATACCTTTAACCCAACCATTAGTGACACGCTCTAAGATTTGGACCTGGCTTGAGCTGCGAGCGTTCTTAGGGTAAGCAATTTTGAGAATCACCGGGATCGAAGGCTTTCTTTTTAAATTCTCAAAGAGCTCAGAATCACGTTTTATATATCCCCAAAGGGCGCCTTCGTCGTCAGGGAAATTCAAACGATACGAAGCCCAAAATTTATCATCCGAGAAGTGATAGTTATAATAATCACGCTTCTGCATTTCTACACGAACTTCAACGGGTTCGGTTGGGCGTGATTCCATCAATTCCTGGATACTCTTTTCGCTATAACCAACCCAGCTTTGCCAATCGACGAAATAACCGTCTTCTGTCTTTTCCACTGCGACGGGTTTCGTTGAAAAATCTTTGAAGCGGACTGAGGTTGAGAGGAATGTTTCTCGGTAAGAAATGCTACCCTCCTCAAGCGAGCGAAACTTCCCGTAAT
The DNA here is from genome assembly GCA_937958875.1 of uncultured Verrucomicrobiales bacterium. Classification (GTDB taxonomy): domain Bacteria; phylum Verrucomicrobiota; class Verrucomicrobiia; order Verrucomicrobiales; family Akkermansiaceae; genus SW10. Next base: position 27,674 of record CALGMJ010000152.1, read on the forward strand.
TGAATTCCTTATTCGTATAATGTGCCCTCATGAGAGGTAACACTGTGTCTGCATTACGGACAAATTGAGCTCTCGTCTCAACATCTTCAGCGGAGAGGAAATTCGCAACCGCTTCACTGACTTTCGGGAGTTCAAAAGTGGCAAATTTAGCAATGAGTGCTGTCGCCTCATCATTGATCTCATTCTGCTGTTCATCGACAGTCAGGGCGAGACTTGATTCAACAGAGGCAAAGTCTACATCCTGATCGATAAGTATTGGCATGCGCCCGGCCTTGGGTGGAGGGGCCGTTTTTGTCCGGTAGGAATAGAATGCGAAACCAAGGGCAATCAATGTCAAGGTGCTCACGATAGCCATCCATGGTATGGATTTTTCAGAAGACGTTTCCGTCTCCTCCCAGTCGAGCCGCTCAGCATTTCCACCAAAACGTCGTCGGCGATGAGTTTGGTCTTTCCAACTAGAATCCGCTTCATCGGATGCCTCTACAATCTCTGCTTTTTTCGCCACGATAGGCTGTCCCGCAGGAGTGGGTTTCGGCTGACTTGGATTCTTAGCGGAGTCAGATTGAGGGAGAAGAATGTTGGCAGAACAAGATGGGCATTTGCCGATCTGGCCAATCCGGTCCCCTGGGGCACGGAAAAGAGAAAAACAGCTCGGACACTGGTAAGGCGTCCAGCCACGTAATTTCGATTGCTGAGCTAATTCAGAAACAGAGGTCATTCGAGAGCTTTAGGGAGTTTGAAGCGTGGAGGGCGCGGGAGGCGTAAAAGTGCCTCTTTCTCGCCTTTTACCTGATCATCAATGGCTAAGGTGTCGTCATTCAGAACGAATCCTCCTTCAGTGGTTGCATCTTCAGGAGCGAGACTCGGTTTTTCACTTTGATAAGGGTCTGCCCCAATGAGTAAGGGCGCTTTAGGTTTAATCGGAACGACGGGAAGAGCTTTGCGCGGTGGTTTCGCCGTGATCAAGCCAGACAGATCAATGCCTGCCCCATGAATGGTGCAGATCCCGATCTTAGGTCCCTTACGGAAGTACTCCTTATAACTTGTAGATCTAAAGCTCACCTCTCCGGTCACCGGATCTTCTACCGAACGATTACAGTAGAGAGTGGGCTTCTGGCCAGAATGACGACAACAAACGACTTCTTCAATCGTATTAGGACGGGGAATTTCTTGATCTGCGAACTGTGCTCGTGCGCTGTTAATCCCTGTCTGCCAGATGGGATAGGCTAGTTCTTTAGCGAATCCACCAGTCACAATCGGTTTGCGACTTCCTTGGTGGAAACCGACCCAAACTGCCCCTGTGATTCTACCAGTATAACCAGCAGTCCAAGCATCCGTGAAATTATAGGGAGTGCCAGATTTCGCTCCACCTTTAAATTCTCCCCCAGTTAACCCGGAAGAGACTTCGGAGAGATTCCCAGTCTTCAACACATCATTCAACATGGTGTGAATCTGGTAAGCGGTCTCTGGCGAACAAGATTTGAGATATTTAGCCCCAACTTTTTGGGTAGCCTGGTAAACCACAGCCCCAGCGGAGTCCTTGATTTCCTGAATATACGAAATTTTTGCTAATCTCTCTCCACCATTAGCAAAAGAAGAGTAAGCCTTGACTACTTCTGGGACACTAGCTGGATTCCAGCCAACAAGGTTACGATTAAACAGTTTTTCCTCGGGGAAATTGAAGCCAAATTCTTTGGCGTTTTCCATGACTTGACTCAATCCAACATCGATTCCGAGCCGAACCGAGGCGGCAATCTTGGAATCTATCAGAGCCTGACGTGCGGTAATATTCCGTTGAGAGTACTCTGGATTGGGGATCTCCATCCCCCACTCACCTACCACACCTTCAAGGCCGCCCACCATGAGGAGGCGGTTATTCATCTGTGCATCCATCACTGGAGTGGCTGGAGTTCTCCCCTTTTCTAGGGCGCTAGCGTGAACAATTGGGAAAAATCCAGTGCCGAGCGGACGGCGTCCTAGTTCAACAAAGTCATACTGCGAGTGAGCATAATTTCGCCCTCCCACATGAGCGACGGCCTCCCCGGTCACGTGATCGACGAAAAGGGCCGCTCCCTGTAAATAAGTTGGCGCCTTTTTGCCTCGTTTGAAATCTTCATATTTCGCATGCGAGTACCCGGGAAGTAGTTCGATATCGTCAAGGTGTTCACTCAGTGCCTGCTCGAGGCGATTTTGGACATCTGAATCAATGGTAGTCTGGATTACAAAACCACCTTCCGCCATGGCTTCCTCACCGATTGTCTCACGAGCGATTTTTTCAATCTTTTCGTAAAGATAGGAGCGGCCACGTAGAATGGGACGAGGATTCACCGTGACTGGCAGAGCCAAGAGCCGATCTCGCTCCTCCAAGGAAATCATCTGCTCGAGAGCCATGCGCCGGATAACGTGATCACGACCGATTTTATTTCTCTCAGGGTGACGCAGAGGAGTAAACCGAGAAGGATTCTTCACACAAGCTACGATGGATGCACATTCGTGCAGCTCAAGATCACGGGGTTCTTTACCAAAATATCCTAAAGAAGCGGCCCGGACTCCGTAGTATCCAGAACCAAAAGGCACTCGATTAATGTAGAACTCAAGAATCTGAGTCTTCATGGCCTTCTTTCGACTGATCGGATCAGGATACTTATCCTCAAAATCAATTGCCATTTGCTCTTCGAGACGTAAGGCCAAAAATGCCTCCACCATTTTTCGCTCGTAACCACTTTGCTCCTCACGCCGAGCCACTCCCAATAAGTCAAAGGCATTTCGTACGAGTTGCATCGTGATTGTGCCTGCACCTTGAGTGACCCCACGGCTCTTCACATTAAGATACACGGCGCGGGCTACCCCAACCCAGTCGACCCCGTCATGCTCAAAAAATCGCTGATCTTCCTGCGCTAAAAGGGCATCAACAAAGAGTTGAGGCACTTCCCCGATAGGGATTTTATCGCGATTCTCAGAAAACATCCGGCCAATCTCCTGACCATTACGATCGAAAATGAGGTTCGGCTCCTTAACGCGGTCAATCAATGCTAGATCATAAGCATTTGCTTGATCTCGATACGGTTGCAGCTTCTTGTCCACGATAAACCCCGCCAATGCCACGAGAACGAGGCTGAAAATGACGAAAATCCTAAAGCCCTTTCGCTTGTAAAAGCGGGGCTTTTCCTTCCTTTTCTTTCGACCAAACATGAGTTCACTACCGACCCCCGATCTAGGTGGCCTTCAACAGGCATTTCCTTACCCCCGATTTAACGACGGGGCAATCACCGTCTTTTCTCAAGAGCTGTGTCATGAAATGGAAATATCGGGGCCAATGAGTTTTCAGCAATTCATGGCCCGCTGTCTCTATGATCCTAAGCACGGGTATTATGCTCGCCCAGACACCGCTACCGTCTCAAAAAAAGGCGATTTCATGACAAGCGTCTCCGTGGGGGCATGCTTTGGAACCCTTCTAGGTAAGCGTCTCCGAACTTTTCATAAAAAAAATGGCAGTCCTGACGATTTCACGATTGTCGAGATTGGTGCGCATGATGGTTCCTTATGTCAGGATATCAGAAGAGAATTCCCAGAAGCGAATTACACCATCGTGGAACCACTTGCTGAACGGCGGAAATTTCTACGCGAAAAGCTTGGGCCAGAGGTAATCATCTTAGAGCAGGCTGAAAAGGTCTCGATCTATGGTGCGTTGATTGCGAATGAAGTGCTCGATGCCTTACCGGTGCCTCTCTTGCTGTTCAGTTCAGGAGCTTGGCATGAAGTGGGTGTTACGGCTAATCTTGAGTGGACAACTCTTCCCGAGCTTCGCCCTGAACTCAAAGCTTTCACTGAAGAACTTGGTAACGCATTTCCAGAAGGTTACGTGACTGAGCCCCCTCCAAAGCTTGCAGAATTTTTCGCTCCGCTAGATCGGCTTTTCGATCACGGGCTCATGACTTTTGTCGATTACGGACTCGATGCCGAAAATCTCTACTCCACGAGCCGCACGGTAGGGACCCTTCGTTGCTATCATCGACATCAGACAAAGGTTCATCCTTTAGATCGCCTAGGGCAGCAAGATATCACTGCCGATGTAAACTTTACTGCCGTGGAGAAAGCAGCCTCGGATATAGGATATCTCCCCTGCCCGATTATGAGTCAGAGCCGATATCTTACCCACTGCGCGAAGGAATGGCTTCTCTCCGAGAATCCTCCAAGCCCTAAGCTTTTACGAGAATTTCAAACCCTGATCCACCCCAGTCAGTTTGGCTCCCGTTTCTATATCCTGGAGCTACTGAAGGGAGAGGTGGAGCAAGCGTTTCCTTAATTTGGCCTTATTCAGAGGACCTGAGTTTGGCCTGGGATCGCACATGGATAGGTCCCATCTGGTCCAGGCTTAGGGCCGGGGTCCGCATTCCAGTCTAAAGTCTTCGGGGTTAAGGAAATGTTAGAATTCAAAGACTCTTCCCATTTGAGCTCCTGACCGGAATAAGTTGCCATCCGCCCAAGAATGGCAGTCATGGTGCTTTCGGCAGTGTAGTGGGCATTATTAATGGGTTTATCCTCACGAATGTGGCGATAGAGCAAATTGTGCTCATCCTGATATGGATCATTCCGTTTACCGCGGAAACGCCAGACCGTCTCTCCCTTTTCATCGACGATCTTACCAGGGTAAGCCCTCCCTTTTTGACAACCGATGATTTCCGTCACTCGGTTTAAGGTATTTGGCTGATGACGGCATTGTGAATTCAGCACGGTCCCATCAGCATAAGTGTATTCGACGTAGTGGTGATCGAAAATTTCGCCGAAGTCTTTCCCTACTCGAATTTGACGACCACCCATTCCTTGTGCCTTGACCGGATGCGCCCCCTTAAACCAGTTCATGACATCGATATTATGAACGTGCTGCTCCACAATGTGATCTCCACAAATCCAGTTAAAGTAATACCAATTCCGCATCTGGTATTCCATCTCTGACATTCCTCCGGCGCGCTCGCGCACCCATACCCCAGAAGAATTCCAGTACACTTGGCCAAACTTTATCTCACCGACTACACCACTCTGAATCTGGCTCAGAGTCTCAAGGTATTTCTGATCAAATCGCCGCTGGAGACCACAGACTACTTTTAGATTCTTTTCATCCGCCTGCTTAGCCGCGGCGATGACCTGCCGCACCCCTGGAGCATCGACTGCCACTGGCTTCTCCATGAAGACATGCTTCCCTTGGGAAATTGCGTATTCAAAATGAGCTGGGCGAAATCCTGGTGGAGTTGTCAAAATGACGACATCAGCTGCATCAATGGCAGCACGATAACCATCAAATCCATCAAAAATACGCTCAGCTGGAACATCCACCTGATCTGAGAATCGTTTTTGAAGGCCTGCGAGAGTGCGTTCTGCATTATTCCGAAAAGCATCGGCTACTGCGACAAGGCGTGTTCCAGGCACATTTAAGGACTGAGTCGCAGCACCTCTCCCCCGTCCGCCGCAACCAATGAGCGCAACTTTAATCTGATCTCCCTTTCCCTCATCTTGCCCCATTCCAACTAGAGGAAGACTAGCAGCAAGAGTTGTCCCTGTTTTTAAAATCTGCCGTCGATCAAAGGATGAAGTAATGCTATTCATTGGTTCCGTAACCTTACGGGCGCTGCTTTGAAAAACTTACCGTAAAAGTTCATCTTCATAAACCACGGTGAGACCAGCTTGATTCAGGATACTGGCGCCGAACTCCTCATCCTCTAAGTGCATCGCTAAAAGGGACTGTCCTTGATTCTGCACTAGCAATGAATAGGCAAAATCCACATTCGTCTCCCCTTCGTGCAGAGTAGCGAGGCATCTAGTTAACCCACTCCCTGACTCCCTGAGTCTCACCACCACGAGGCGCGATACCGTAAATGCGATTCCCTTTTCTAGTAAAAGCTCTTCTGCAGCATCTGGATCACTGAGCACGAGGCGCGCTACAGTGGCATCCCGAGAATCCTGCACACTCACCCCGATCACTTCGATCTGACGCCGACGGAGCAGATTTGCCAGTGATGAAAAAGCTCCCACTCGATTTGCTAACATCACTGAGAATTGTCGTACAAATTCACGTTTTCGACTTACTCCCTCAACCGGATTCATGCGCAGGGATCTAACACTTTCCTCTTGGGCGATCAATCGACTTGTCCTTCTTCTAAAAATCCTCAATTACCCGAGTTGTGACTGACGCATACCTCTCACGTTTCGCTGGTATTGGCCGCTTATATGGAGAATCTGGGCTTAAAATTCTTTCTGAAAGCCATGTTCTCGTGGTCGGGATTGGAGGTGTGGGCTCATGGGCTGTGGAGGCCCTCGCCCGTTCCGGGATAGGCGTTCTTTCTCTGGTTGACCTCGATGATATTTGCGTCACGAATACGAATCGTCAGATTCACGCCCTCACCCAGACCGTGGGACAATCGAAAGTAAGCGCCATGGCTAAGCGACTCATGGAAATTAACCCAGAAATCATCGTCCACGAGCACCAGAATTTTTATACGGAACAATCCTCAGCAAGACTGCTGCTGGAAATTCAACCAGACTTAGTCATCGATGCCATCGACTCCGTGCGGCAGAAGTGTCACCTCCTTGCGACCTGCCACCAGCATGAGATCCCGGTGATTACCAGCGGCGGTGCAGGTGGTCGCATTGACGCTACCAGAGTCACTATTACTGATCTTGCATTAACGCATAATGACGCCCTCCTTCAGTCTGTGCGGAAACAATTACGGGCGAATTATGACTTCCCTCGTACTGAGAAAAAACCTGTGAAATTCAACATCCCGGCAGTCTTCTCCTCGGAGCCTCCTCTTTATCCTCAATGCGATGGCTCTACCTCAACCGAGAGACCTGCTGAAACGCCAGCTGGGTTGAAATGTGATGCCGGCTATGGCGCAGTAACACACCTGACCGCAAACTTCGGTAATCTCATGGCAGGTTGGGCCTTAAATCATTTAGTAAAAAAACAGGGTCAAAAGAAGTAGCCTTCTCCCTAATCGCCTGTTATCTATAGGGATCGGATTTTTATTTCCGAGACCTTCATTATGCAAACTAGAAACGCGAATCCCCAGATCGTCGTGACCGTGCGTCACGAAGAAATTACGGAATCACTCCGCGAATATGCGGAAAAAAAAGTGCAAGGGATCAATCTTGATTACCCTCGTATTATCGAAGCAAAAGTTATTTTGGACGTTGAAGGCGGCCTTCGCCACAAAGCCGAAATAGTCCTCTTCTGCGCGAACCATATTGTCATCGACGCCTCCTCGACTACTGAGGATATGTATAAGAGCATCGACTTCACCATTGATAAAATCTGCCGCCGGATGCGAAAGCACAAAACTCGCCTCCTCAAGCGCCACCGCCCAAAACCAGAGGATACCATTAAGCATCTCGATGAGAGCAGCTATCGGGCAGACTTCCTCGATAATCTTCCTGAAGAAGTGACCGAGGATGCTGAGCCATTCTTCGTACATAAGGAAGCATTTAGACTGCGGCGCCTCTTTAAAGAGGAAGCGATCACTGATCTTGATCTTACGGAACGCCCCTTTGTCGTCTTCCAGAACGCGCGCAGAAATGTCGTCTCCATCGTCTGGCGTAAGCCGGACGGCGAGTATGGCATGGTCGATGTTGACTGAAGCTGATTCCTTATGTTAAATCGTTGCTTTAAGCACCGATGCTCCGCATCTCCCCACAGGATGCGGAGCTTTTTTGTACCAGATGAATTCAACAGTTTTCATGTGAACAGAAATTTAGATACTCAGCTGCGATGATTCATCCGAGCGCGATTATTTCACCCGAAGCCTCTCTTCACCCGAGCGTCGAGGTGGGGCCTTTCAGTATTATCGAGGATGGAGTCACGATGGGTGCGGGCTGCAAAGTCGATGCTCAGGCGAAAGTCTGTCGAGGTGTTACCATGGGCGAGAATAACAGCATCGGATACGGTGCCGTCATCGGTGGTGATCCTCAGGATCTAACCTTCGATCCTAAGACTGATTCAGGAGTAAGCATCGGGAATGGAAATACTTTTCGTGAATACGTCTCAATCCACCGCAGCACGGTTCCACAGGGACAAACCGTGGTAGGTGATGAAAACTTCATGATGGCTACGACTCACCTCGCCCATGATGTCATCATGGGAGATCACAATGTTCTCGCAAACAACGCCATGGTCGCCGGACATGTTCAAATGGGGAGCCATATCTTCATGGGGGGAGGCGCAGGTTATCATCAATTCATCTACGTGGGTGATTATTCGATCATCCAAGGTAACGGCGGTGCTACCAAAGATGTCCCCCCTTACTGCATCGTCCACGGAATCAACCAGCTTTCTGGGTTAAACATCGTCGGCCTCCGGCGAGCAAAATTCGGTCCAGAACTCAGAAAGGAAATTAAAGCAGCATACCGCACCCTTTTCCAAGGACGGGAAAGCCGAGCAGCATCGCTGGCTATCATTGCGCGCCAGAAGTGGAGTGATGAAGCAATGAAGCTTATTGATGCGGTGAGACTTCCTTCTAAAAAAGGAATCCTCAGCAGATAAGAAGAAAGCTCAGCGGCTATGATTTTGAATCATTTTGGACGAAGCGGGTCGCGCGCCCTCCTCCAGTCGCGAGCTCGCTCAGTTGCTCAGGATTTCGCCCGTTGGCAATGAGCACTTGGATCCCGCTTCGAGTGGCGTAATCAACCGCTTTCAACTTTGACCCCATGCCACCGATGGAAAATTTTCCAGATTCGTCCCGGGCAAGGTGGTAAACATCCTCAATCTTTTCTACTTTCTCAATGAGTGATGAATCATGATTCAATAGCCCATCAACAGTGGTAAAGAGAATCAATTGATCCACCTTTAGAAGATCAGCGACTTTCGCTGACAGCATGTCATTATCTCCAACTCGGAGCTCATCAACGGCCACCGAGTCATTCTCATTGATAATAGGGATGATCCGGCCATCTGCGAGAAGACGCTTCGCAGTAGCAAAGACTCGGGCAGAGTTATTTTCAAAATCAGGCCCAGTCAGTAAAAGCTGAGCTGCAATGAGATCGAACTGAGAAAACAAAGTCGCGTAGCGCTGCATCAGGCGGGCCTGCCCTACGGCTGCAGCGGCTTGACGAGAGTCAATATCTTGAGGATACGCTTCCAAATTCAGAGCTGAAACACCAGCACCCACTGCCCCTGAGGAAACGAGAATACAGGAAAATCCCTTTCCTTGAAGATCTGCGACAGCCGTGACTAATCGCACGAGCGAAGCACCATCAAGCGTTCCATTTTCCTTTGTCAGCACCCCGGTGCCGACCTTTATGACAATTAACTGTCCCATCGTGCGAGAGATCCTCTACATCCGCTCAGGCACGTCAATGCCGAGCAAACTCAGTCCATCTTTCAGCACCCTTGAGGTGAGATCACAAAGAACGAGACGCGTTTCACGCTGAGTCCCTTCTGATTTCAAAACCGGGCAAGCCTCGAAGAACGAATGGAAGGCGCGCGCAAGCTCCAATAGGTAGGTGCAGAGTAAATTCGGGCGGAAGTCATCAAGAACGACACGAACTGAATCACCGTAGCGAGCCAGCATTCTTGCAATGTGGATCTCCGCAGCTTCTGTGAGTTCGATGTTTTCAGAGGACAGGCCATCAATTTCGCTCTGCTCAAGTTTTCTGAAAATCGAGCGAGCTCGCACATAGCTGTAAAAAAGATAAGGCGCAGTATCTCCTTCGAGAGCGACCATTTTATCGAGATCAAACACGTAATCCGACATGCGGTGGTGCGCTAGCTCGGTGAATTTGACGGAATTTACCCCGATTAACTCGGCGAGAGAATCCTTCTCCTCTTCCGTCTCAAGGTGAGATTTCTCAGCGACAACAGCTCGAGCAGCCTTAACGGCATCATCGAGAACATCCGCCAGTTGAGGTAAATCTCCGGCACGGGTTTTTAACGGTTTCCCGTCTTTTCCTAAAATCGTACCAAAGGCAATGTGGACGAGATTAATCTGATCATAGCCCAGGCGGGTCGAAATATCGAAAAGTTGCTCAAAGTGACTTCCCTGACGAAAATCGACAATATACCACACTTGGTCGGCTTTCCACTCATTGAGACGGTGCTCAACTGTCGCGATATCTGTTGTCGCGTAGTTGAAGGCCCCATCCTGCTTCCGCACAATCATGGGTTGGTCCTGCCACTCGCCATCGCGGTTGATTTTAAAAGGATCTTTCTTCGGCGGTTTTTCTTCGCCAGAGAAGAGACACAATGCCCCATCGGACTCTCGTGCATAACCCTCTTTCTCTAGGCGCTCCACGAGAGGGGCCAGCTGATCATTATAAGCACTCTCACCAAGCCAGTGATCAAAGCTCACTCCTAAGCGGTCATAAATTTGATTGAGCCCTTTTTTCGAAAGTTCTACGCAGCGTTCCCAGATTGCCTTATTCTCTGCATCCCCTTGTTGGAGAGCGACGAGTTCCTGGCGGCAGGCTTCTTTGATCGCCTCATCTTCCTTGGAGGCGTCGCTCGCGGAACGATAAAGACGTAAAAGCTCTTGGAGAGGAGCTGTTTCCAGCGCTGCTTCATCAACTCCCTGTTTCCAGGCCCAAGTTACCATCCCGAATTGGGTGCCCCAGTCTCCGATATGGTTATCCTTGATCACCTGATGCCCTAGGCGGCTAGCAATACGGCCAAGGCACTCGCCAATAATGGTCGAGCGGATATGGCCAATGTGCATCGGCTTAGCGACATTTGGAGCAGAAAAGTCGACGACAATGGTCTGACTTTCTGTCACTTGAGGCACACTCAGAAGCGCGTCCTGAGCCTGTAGATGAACATGCTTTGCCCACGCCTCAGGGGTGATTTTAAAATTAATAAAGCCTGGGCCAGCGATCGAGGTCTCTGCCAAGTCAGAATCGAGGAGATCTACGATCTGCTGAGCAAGTTCACGAGGATTCTTCTTAGCTGGCTTAGCTAGCATCATCGCAGCGTTACTCTGATAATCACCAAACTGAAGATCTGCAGCCGCGCTGATCTGGATGCGAGCAGGATCCGGGATTGTTACCCCAGTTTTTTCAAGAGCAGCGAGGAGATTTTGGCGAAGTTGAATCGGGATATTCATCACTTAGGCAGCAGTAAGAATTTGGACGACTTCCTCCGCAGTGTCTGCTGAAAGAAGCTGCTCACGACGAGCGCACTGACTGAAGACTTTAGCGAGCTCTGAAAGTGTCTGGAGGTGTTGTGACGCTTGCTCCTCAGGAACAAGAAGCAGGCAAATACAGTGCGCTGGCGAATTGTCAGGAGATTGAAAATCGATTCCCTCAACAGAACGACCAAATACGGCCATTACTTCTGGAAGCCCTTGGATGCGGGCATGAGGAATCGCCACTCCAGAGCCAACACCAGTCCCAATCTGGGTCTCGCGCTCCATGACAAGCTGAGTGAGATACTCACGATCTTCAGGGGCAATACGATTAAGATCAATGAGGTGGCCAATCATTTCCGAAATCACCGCTTCGGTTTCAATCGCTTGTAATTGGGGGATAACACACTCTGGCGAGACCAAGTTTTCGAGGATGGGCATGTGAGATGATGATGAGTTCCGCCAGTCAGCGGACCACTCTGCTAAGGGGTGCCAGAGGAAGATTCAAGAGCAATCCCATTAACCTAAGTTTAAGAAATTCATTCCTCGTAGAAAATAATCGTTGAAAAAATAAAAATTCAGCATCGGAAATAAAAAAGCTCTGTGGTTTGCACCACAGAGCTTCCGAAACTCTTTTTTGAGATTTTTTTAGTGAATCGCTCCGACCGGAGCGTCTTGGCTTAACAGCCTCATCCACCGCCGCCGCCTTCAGCACCGCCGCCGCCACAGCAGCCACCGCCATTGGCTTGCGCGAAATCCTCTGCGGTAGGCACCCGGCCGAGCTCTAAAGTCATTCCCACATGCTGACTCACAGTGCGTTGAAGAGTCTCCAGCGCCTGTTGTGCCTGCATGAACTCGGAAGCTACGGAATTTGCCATCAGAGCTTCGCGTGCGACTTCAAATTCATGAACTTCAGCGTCAGCAAGCTGAAGGCCAGCCTGCTGCTTTTGATTCAATTCTTGTCCTTTTTCATGAACAGATTGATAGGAAAGGCGCGCTTCGTCGTTATTTAAGAATGTCTCGATCTTGGCGAGAAGCTCTTGGTAATCGGAATCCTGCGTGATGGTCTCACACAGTTCCCGCGTCTTGGACATTACTGCGGAGTCATCTTCAAGTAACTGCATGCCGCCTACGTATCCCCGCTCCACGCGCTCCACAATGGCGAATTCCTAAAAAACTGCTAAACTTCCAGCTATGAACAAGAAGATCCCTCTTTTAACGGCCGGGTGGCTCGCCACAACGGCTGCCGCCTTCTACCTTGGCCAATCAAAGTCTCAAGGAGGAGCTGATTCAGTCTCCTCGACCGCGAACCCTATCTCCTCTAGCCGAGTCACTACGAGATCTACGAATGCGAATCACGAAGAGGCTTCCTCGCGCTCATCTTTGAAAAATAGCACTCCACGAAGCTCTAGGGCGCAAATCGATGAAATCGGAGATCTGATGAATATCAGCGATCCCATCGCCCGAACTCGTGCGTTTTTAGAGTTGGTTCAAAATCTTTCACCGAGTGAATTCGAAGACGCCGTGGTTCAATTCCGAAGTTTAGGAATGACCCGCCAGCGCATGGGTGAGTATGCCATGCTGCTTAGTGCATGGGCGAAAGTAGACCCCCTGGCCGCGCTAAAATACGGACAAGAAAATACAGAGACCAATTTTGCTCGCCAGACGATTCTAGCGACATGGGCTCAAGATTCCCCGGCAGCAGCCATTGCCTGGGCACGCGAAAATTTCGAAGGTGGAGCTGAGCAGTCAAACCCTTGGTTGGTGGGAATTATTCGTGGAATTGCAAATACAGATTTAACCCAAGCGACCGACCTCCTCACCGAACTCCCCTACTCTCGTGGCCGGGGAATTGCATTAGGCTCAATCATCGCAGCCTTGGATCAGCAGGGGCCGGAAGTCAGTAAGAACTGGGTTGCTTCACTAGATGATGCTCGCCTGCAAGCCGGAGCTGCAGCCCGTATCGCAGAACGCCTTGGAGAATCTGATCCCATCGCCGCTCTGGATTGGGCTTCATCTCTCGGAGATAATGCTCTTCAACGCGCTGCTCCCGAAGTTATCGAAAGCTGGGCGAGAGAGGATAAAGACGCCGCTCTTTCATGGCTCGATCAGCAGGATGACCAAATTCGCTCTTCTGCGGCCCCTGAGATGGTCCGCAACCTCAGTATTGATGAAGCTCAGTCTTTTCTGGACGATCATGCTGGGAAACCTGATTATGACCGCGCTATTCAGACTTTAGCCCGCCGAGCCATGGCTGAAACACCAGAACTAGGTGCCGACTGGATTATGCGGATGTCGAATGACCGTCAACGCACCCGCACCTTCCACCGTGTCCTAGGAGATTGGATGAGGCGGGATCGCGATGGCCTGATTGAGTATGTAAATAATAACCCCGTTCCCGAAAGCATCAGCGGCCGCCTTAACAGGGAATTTTCCGGTGGTTAAATGCTCCTAACAATCTATGAAACTACTAACGCTTCTTAGCTTTATTGCTCTCACCTTGCTAGCCTGCCAAGCAGAGCCTAAAGAGGGAAAATTTAAGGATGACGAAAAACCAATGCCTGACGTAAAAACTGAAACAATTACCCTCGGCGCCGGGTGTTACTGGTGTGTCGAAGCTGTCTTCCAGCAGCTCGATGGCGTCATTTCTAGCAAATCAGGATTCATGGGTGGGCACGTAAAAAATCCAACCTACGAGGAAGTTACCTCCAAAACCACCGGACACGTCGAAGTCATTCAGCTCGTTTACGATCCTGCCAAAATCTCCACGAAGACCATCTTAAAGTGGTTCTGGAAGTCTCATGACCCCACTGATGGTGGTGGCCAAGGTGCAGATCGCGGACCACAATACCGCACTGCTATCTTCTACCACTCTGATGAGCAGAAAAAAGATGCGGAACAGTCTAAAAAAATCGCACAGGAAGCTTTCGATAAGCCAATTGCGACTACCATCGAAGCTGCTGAGGAATTCTACCTCGCCCCTGAAGATCACCAAGATTACTACTTCCGTATGAAAAATCGTAATCCATACTGCCGAGCAGTGATCACCCCTAAACTCGATAAGCTGAACCTCGAGAAATAAATTTGATCCTACTCCCTGCGTAAGCTGAGTTTAATAAGACTTATTCATAATGGTCATCGCGCGAAAGCGTTGATGGCCATTTACGTTTAAGCTCGTCCGAACCAGATCAAGACCGGAAAGCAAGGTCTCCCTACACAAGGGAGGAATTCAGAGCACAGGCAGCCCGGATACCTGAGGTATTAGAGGACGAAAACCACTGATTACCCTGATTTTACTGATTTGCTTAGGTTCCGCAATATAGGCATCAGTGAAATCAGGGTAATCAGTGGTTTTTAAAACGATCTTTCAGGCAACTGCTCTCACTTTTAGCAAGATCTTAGTCTGGGATTGCTCCATTGTGTAGGGCCCCCTGAAAGCGGAAGCTGGAAATTGATTTTGATAAGCTCTCTAAAAGCCGCTAACTCATTGAGTTATGAATAGCTTATTCAGAGTCACACTTTCCCTAACGGTAGTGATACTCTCTGCTTCTTGCGCTAGCCGCGGCTACACTCCATCAAAACTTTACTACGACCACGATACCGGCGAGGTCAGTAATTATGCGCCCCAAAGACGTATTTCTAATCCAGGAAATA
>CALGMJ010000153.1 GCA_937958875.1 uncultured Verrucomicrobiales bacterium
TGGAAACCATCTCTCTCGCGCTTACTGCAGCTGAGACAGGTCTCCTCGTCTTCGGCACCTTGCACACGAACAATGCGCGTAAGACCGTTGATCGTATCATCGACGTGTTTCCTGCTGATCAGCAATCTCAAGTTCGCACCATGCTCGCAGCCTCTCTTAAAGGCGTCGTCGCTCAGCTTCTCTGCAAACGCTCTGACAAACCAGGCCGTACAGCAGTCAACGAAATCCTCTTTGCCACCCCAGCTGTGTCCGCAATTATTCGTGAAGGAGCGACCCAGAAACTCTTTGATGTCATCATCGGTGGCAAAGCAGAAGGCATGCAGTTTATGGATGAAGCCATCTGGGAAAAACTTCAGAGCGGCATGATTTCCCCTCAGGAAGCTTACATGAAAGCGATCGATAAAACTCGCTTCAAAGCCTTCTTACCAGCAGAGGACCAAGCCCTCGCTGTGGCCTCGGGAGAAAACCCCCTCGAACACTAAAAAAATCGATCATTTCAAAAGCCACCTTACCCCTCGGTAAGGTGGTTTTTTTCGTAAGATGCCCTTTCTTCTCAGGAATCTCTCCCCTATTCAGCGGTATTCCATTTCACCTAATTCCAAAAGCACCTCAACCTAAAGTCTGACTCATGAAGTTCCTCCTCTACCTCCTCACTCTTTCTGTCGCCATCGCGAGTCCAGTGTGGGAAAATCCAGAAATTTTCGGGATCAATAAACTCCCGGCTCGCTCGATCTATCAGAACCAACATGCCTCGATTTCACTCGATGGTAAATGGTCCTTCAAATGGTCTCCCAATACCGAGACACGACCACTTGATTTCTTTAAGACCACCACGGATGTCTCCTCCTGGGATAAAATCACCGTTCCAGGTCATTGGCAGCTCCAGGGCTACGGGACCCCAGTTTACACCAATAGTGTTTACCCCTTTAAACCCGAGCCCCCATTCGTCACTAAAGAACCAAAACCAAATTACACCTCTTTTAAGGAACGAAATCCAGTTGGCTCCTATCGACGGACATTCACCATTCCTGAAGACTGGCACCACCGCAGAACCATCCTTCACTTCGGAGGCGTCGACTCTGCCCTTATGGTATGGATTAACGGAAAGAATGTTGGCTACAGCCAGGGTTCCATGCTCCCAGCAGAATTCGACATCACGGACTTTCTTCAAAAAGGTGAAAACACGCTCGCTTGTGAGGTCCATCGCTACAGTGACGGATCCTATCTGGAAGACCAAGACTACTGGCGTATGAGCGGAATTTTCCGCAGTGTTCGCCTTGATTCAAAACCTAAGACTCACTTCTGGGACCTCTACCTCCAGACCAGTCTTGATGACAACTACGAGCACGGCACCCTTCAGCTTAACTACACCCTTAATAAAGAGGCTCCCGGCCACACCATTGCGCTCGACCTCCTCAACCCTGAAGGCAAATCCATCCTCCGGGCAAAGCAGCTCCCCAAAAACGCTCTTACTATCAAAAAGCCACTTAAGTGGACTCACGAAAAACCTCATCTTTATCAGGCTAAAATCTCACTCCTACTTGATGGAAAAACCATCGAGTCCACCACCCTTTCTTGCGGCTTTCGTAAAGTTGAACTCATTAATAATGAATTCTGCCTCAACGGAAAAGCGCTCAAAATCCGCGGAATGAACCGCCACGAGTTCGACCCTAAAAATGGTCGCACGCTCACTGAGGAATCCATGCGGCGAGATCTCGAGCTCATGAAGCAAGCTAATATAAACCTCGTACGAAATGCTCATTACCCGAATGATCAGCGCTGGTATTCACTCTGTGACGAAATTGGCATTCTCATGATGGACGAGGCTAATATGGAATCTCACGGACTCAGCTATCACAAGAATGTCCTGCCCGGCGACCTGCCCGAATGGCAGGAAGCCTCTGTCGACCGTATGCGCCGGATGGTCATTCAAAGCCGCCGCCACCCAAGCGTGGTCTTCTGGTCACTCGGAAATGAAGCAGGCTTTGGAAAGGCATTCCTAGCAATGGAAAAAGAAACGCGCGCCCTCGATCCCGAGAACCGGCCAATTCAATACGCGGACATGAATCTCGCCGCTGATGTCGATAGCCAGACTTACCCCACTCCCAGCTGGATCAAAGATCACCTCAAAGGCAAAGCTCTCCGCAAAGGCGAACGCGGAGAAAAAACCTTCGACCATCAACACGGCCCCTACCCGAGTGGACGGCCGTTTTTCATGAACGAATATGCTCATGCGATGGGAAATTCGCTGGGAAATCTTCAGGACTATTGGGACCTCATTTACGATAACCCCATCCTCATCGGTGGCTGTATCTGGGACTGGGTCGACCAATCACTCATCCAGGATGGAAAATTCCTCTACGGTGGTGACTTCGGCGATAAGCCAACAAACGGAAACTTCTGTATCAACGGCATCATTAGTGCTGACCGGATCCCTCACCCCCATTACTGGGAGCTGAAGAAGGTTTATCAGCCAGTTCACTTTAAGCTAAAAGATCGAAACACTCGCCAAATAGAAGTGATCAATCGCTTTCATTCGACAGACCTCAGCGAGCTCGTGTTCGAAATTCAATGTGATGAAGCACCCGCCGAAATCCACGAACTCGCTCTTGCTCCCGGCGATCGACTGACAATGCCTTTGCCAAAGAAAAAGTGTCAGTATCAAACACTCACCCTGAAGCTAAAAGCCGACACTCCTTGGGCCAAATCAGGGCACATCGTAGCGCAGGAACAGTTCGACTTCTCCTCGAGCACGACCCCAACCCTGACACTCAAAGAAAAACCCAAGCTTTCCATCGACCCCAAAACCGGTCTCATCACCCAATGGCAATCAATGCTGAAAGCCCCTTTACGTCCGAACTTCTGGCGAGCGCCAACCGATAATGATCTTGGCTGGAAACTCCCCAAAAAAGCAGCCTACTGGAAAACAGCAGCAAGCAAACTCACTCTCGTCTCTCTGACTGAGGAAGAAAATCGCACCACCGCGACACTCGAACTTCCTAAGAAAGGCGGAACCCTAAAACTCAGCTATGCTCTCACTGAGAATGATGACCTCTTCATCACCTATCATCTTGAACTCACTGGAACAGATCTCCCAGGAATTCCACGCATCGGACTGCAAACAGAAATCGCACCTGTCAAAACGACCATCAAATGGTTCGGCCGCGGCCCGCACGAAAACTACCGAGACCGTTTCACCTCAGCCTTCATCAGCACACATGAACTGAAATTAGAAGACTTCATCCACCCATACGTCTTCCCTCAGGAAAATGCCAATCGTGGTAAAGTTACTTGGGCAGAAATAGGAGACCTTCGCATTGAAGCCATCAGTCCAGCCTTTGAGTTCAGTGTCTGGCCCTACACTCAGGAAGACCTCGAAAAAGCGACTCACGACCATAAACTACCAAGCAGAAAAAACCACACCCTGAACATCGACTACGGTCAGCGTGGCCTCGGGGGTGACAATTCATGGGGACTCCCGGTGCACGATGAATATGTGCTCAAGGCCAAAGGGAGCTATCAATACTCCTTCCTCCTGAAAGCGAAGTAAACCCAAGCCCTCCGCCTATCTAACCACAAAAAAAGACCTCCAAAATTGGAGGTCTTTTTTTGATTTAAAATGGAATCTAGTGCTTTGTCAGGACTAAGATTTCAGGTAAGTGCGCAGGGCTCCTACACAAGAGAGAAATCCAGACTAAAATCTTGCTAGAGTGATCGTCATTACTTGGAAAATCGTTTTAAAAACCACTGATTACCCAGATTTCACTGATGCCTATATTGCAGAGCCTAAGAAAATCAGTGAAATCTGGGTAATCAGTGGTTTTCTTCCGCTAATACCTCAGGTTTCGCCCTGCCTCTGCTCTGAATTTATCCCTTGTGTAGGGACCCTGGGTAAGTGCGAAGGAGATCGGAAATCTGGCAAGGCGGAGATAATCAGAGAATCGAGCATTCTCCTAGCATCGACAACGCGGCCAGATTTTCGAGAGACCAGCAGGAATCCGAAATCTTAGGTTTGACGGAACATAAAGCCTTAGCCGGAAACACGCATCGGCATCAAGACGTAGAGAAAGGCGTCATCAGTGCGGAGAACCCCAGGACTCATTTCATCAATAAGATCGAGATGAATCTCCTCCTCTCCAAGAGCCTTCAATGGTGCTTGCAGGAACTCAGGATTAAAAGCGATCGCAAATTCGGCACCCTCATATTTCACATCTACCGTCTCCTCTGCCTCACCAATATCTGGGCTATTTGCAGTCACTCCGAGCTGGTTAGCTCCGAAGCTAAGTTTGACAGAATTTGATTTATCCGAAGATAAGAGAGAAACACGGCGAACGGTCTCTAAAAGCGCTTCCCGATTGAGAGTGAGACGTTCCTTAGATTCGCCTGGAATGACCTGGCGGTAGTTCGGGTAATTCCCCTCAATGAGCTTACTCACGATAATGCTACTTCCGATCTCGAAGCAGATCTGATTATCACTCAAACGAACGAGGACTTCTCCCTCTCCGGTGAGAAGACGCTGAAGCTCTTGAACGGCTTTTGTGGGGACGATGAAATCAACCTCATGGCTCGATGGAAACTCGAGATCATTCTCAACCATCGCCAGGCGGCGTCCATCTGTCGCGACAAGCGTCAGCTTTCCATCATTAAAGGAAGCAAAAATCCCGTTCAGGACGTAACGGGTCTCGTCATTTGAAATCGCATATGAGGTCTTTTTAAGCCCCTCTTGTAGCATGGACTGAGGAATGTGGTATTCCTTAGCATTTTCGAAATTAGCAAGTGGGGGAAATTCATTATCAGCGAGACCGATGATTTTGAAAAAACTAGGACCGCTCTTAATGCTGGCGACGTTTTTTGCATCAATGGCAATTTCAATCTCCGCAGCCGGAAGTTCACGAATAATGCTGACCAGACGACGGACCGGAAGAGTCGTAGAACCTGCTGTTAACACCTCTGCCCCAGTCGTGCCACTTACCCCAACGTCAAGATCAGTTGTGGTCAGTCTCAAGCCCTTCTCTGAGGCCTCGATGAGCACGTTCGAAAGAATCGGAAGCGTCGTGCGACTGCTTACCACATGCTGCACCTGTTGCAGTCCATCCAAAAAAGCCTCTTTTGTGATCCGAAATTTCATCGCGCTAAGAATCCCAGTTGGGATTGCCAAGGAAAGTGACTTCCGGCCCTTTCCTTGGCAAGGCTTCATTTAAGCCTTCTTTAGGATTTTAATCTTCTAGCGCTGAAGACCTGTTCGGATGGTCTCTACTGCCGCCTCCACACTGGAATCACTTTCGATGTTTTCCTTCACTTTTTTACAAGCATGAATGACGGTGCCATGATCACGACGACCAAAGGCGTCACCAATTTCAACCAACGAATGCTTCGTGAGCTTCCGGCAGAGATACATCGCCACCTGACGAGGGAAGGCAATACTCGCCGGACGACGCTTACTCGACATGTCACCGATATTGAGATCGTAATGATCACAGACGGCACGCTGAATATCATCCATACTGGTGAGGCGTGAGTTTTCATCTCTCACGAGATCTTTGAGCAAGCTATCCACCTTATCGATCGTCATCGCTTCACTCGAGAGAAAACTAAAGCTAGCCACTCGGGTGAGTGCTCCTTCCAATCGACGGACATTACTCTTAATGAGATCCGCAATATGGAAGACAACTTGATTATCCAATTCAACATTCCAGAGTTCCATCTTACGACGAAGAATGGCCACGCGAGTTTCCAGCGCAGGAGGATCAAGCTCTACTGTTAGTCCACTTTCGAAGCGACTCACCAGTCGAGGTTCGAGTGTCTGAATCTCATGAGCGGGGCGATCTGAAGTGAGGACAATTTGAGTCTGCAAGTTCAGTAAGGTGCTGAAAGTGTGGAAAAATTCATCCTGAGTTCGCTCCTTACCCCCAAGAAACTGGATATCATCAATCAGCATGACATCAGCATTCCGGTAAGCCTTACGAAAGGTATCAAGACTCCCCTTTCTCACCGCTTCGATGAATTCGTTCGCGAATTGTTCTGCCGTTAGAAAGACCACTTTCACTTTGGAGTCCGAGACCATGAGCTGCTGCGCAATAGCAGACATGAGATGAGTCTTCCCAAGACCAGGACGCCCATGAATGAAAAGCGGATTAAAGCTACGTCCTTCACGAGTGGCTACTGCGGAACAGGCGGCATGAGCAAACTGACTATTCTGACCCACCACAAAGCTCTCGAAGCTAAATTCAGGATTCACTCCCATTTTCTTCAGCTTCCGCTCCACAGCGACTGGAGTCGATAACCCAGCCTTTTCCGGGACGACCTTCACCTTCCCCGTAGCAGCAGCTACTCCGCGTGCTACCTTCTTTTGAGCGTTCTCTTTTGGTGGAGAAATCTCCGGGACTTCCTGCCCAAGAACAACAACCGCAGGGCTACAATGAATCCCTGCCCCCTCAGCGAAAGCCGCCCGTAATTCATCAAGGTAATTTGTCTCCACCCAAATCTGCTGCATATCAGAAGTCACTCCGACGACTCCATGCTGACCGTCGACACGGACCAGTTCCGCATTTTGAAACCATCGCAGGTAAACATCCTCACTCAGGTAATTCTGGAGTTTACTCTGAATACAGCTCCAGATTTTCTTAAGATCATGAAAAGCCTCCCCAGAGCCCTCCTCATCTTTAGAAACTAATGACTGATTCTCTTTCTGATTTACTTCCAACGCTTCGCTCATTTTTAAAAATTCTATCCAACCAAATTATTATTTTTAAAATCCTGACCGGAGTAATTCCGGCGTCCCTCGGGTGCTTTAACCGGAGGCCAAATGAGCATAGGCCGAGTGGCTAAAAAACTAAAAAGTTACAAAAAAATTGCTTAGAGAATTACACAGCTTTTCCACAAGCGTTCCACGTAATTTTCAAATTTTTTCGTCACTTACACGGCTAGAGAAATCATTAAGGAATCCCTAATGACCTGCACTTTTGTATGAAAATCTAACAACAAACATCCGACTACAACCACACTAAGAAGCCTTTCGAGCCATCTGATATGCCAACCAACCACAGCCGTAGGTCACAGCACAATTAATTGGGAAAAACCACACCGAGATAAACCCAGGCTGGTGAGCAAGGAGCCACGCGGAAGCCTCTGAAAGCCCTATAGAATCAA
>CALGMJ010000154.1 GCA_937958875.1 uncultured Verrucomicrobiales bacterium
ATTTTCTGCGAATTGAGCGACAGAAACATTTTCTAAAGCAAGAGGAGCGTAAGCGAGAAGTAACTCCTGAAGTTCAGAGCCTTTTTGAAGCACCTCTTTCAAGTTCTTACGTTTCTCGCGAACATTTTCAGACTTAGGAAACGGATCGATACTGTGCATCTTACCAATTTCCTGTTGCATATCAGCGGCCTCTCCGAGGAGCTGTTCTTTTTTGCTCTTCTGAGAAATACCGAAAACAGCAAGTAGAATCGCTAAAAGTAGGGTGATAACAATAAGCCCCCCGAGGAATTTATTTTCTTTAAACCAAGTCATTGTAGTTGGTGATTTTCTTTCTATATGGGGCTATATTATTTGAGCTCAATTGGCTCTTTAAGTGGAATGAGAAGCTCGAACGGAGCAGCGAAAGAGCCAGTTTCTGCGGCCCCCTGAAGCTCCTTAATGAGAGTGGAATCAGCAATCTGAACCTCCTCCATTTTATTTTTCCCGACCTTTCTTTCGGTCTTGAAATTGAGAAACGTTGATTTCTCTCGAAGAGCCTGAATCCCTTTGTAAACATTCTGCTGATCGTTACGCCATAAGCCCTTGATCAAGATCGAGTCCGCCTTAGGGATATCATCCCCTTTGACACGGTAGGAGCTTTTCCCAAATGAAGCACTCCCGAATCCCTCATCAACGATCGCTTTCGTGTCCGTTCCAGGCTCTGCTGAATAACCGGTGCGAGGCTCGATGTGGGTAATCCAAGTTTGTGGAGAAGTGAATGCGTTCGTGATGTCATTCATCAAGTCCACATATTGCATGCGATCACTTTCTGCACCCGCATACGCTTTAATAAGAGATTGAGTTTGATCCTCTTTCTTAAGAAGTGTGGTCATTTTTGCAGCAGGACCATCAAGAGCTGATTTTTTCTCAGCCAACTCACCGTCAATATAGTCTTGAACTTTGCCCGCAGCCATCGCTTGGAAACCAGCCCATGCCCCGATCCCACCCAACAAAAGAGCAGAAGCGGCGATGAGAGCAGGCTTACGGCGCGTAATGTCGCGCTGCGCCTGAACTTTATCAGGAACCAAATCAATGTTAACGGCTGCTTTACCTGCACCGCGAAGGCCGAGACCCACAAGCTCACCGAGTTGATGAGCTTCAGCCTGTAGAGAATCAACATTAACAGCCTTCCCAACAGAAATGCGCTGCATCGGATTGAAAAACTCGACTGACAGATTGAGCTTCTCCTCGAGGAATTCCTTCAAATAAGGTAAATTTGCTGATCCACCACCGAGCATGATTCGCTGAGGCGCTCCCCCACCCTGCTGGGTCCGGAAGAGAGTGGTGGTTCTCTGAATTTCAGCCGTGAGACGATTGAGACTATTACGAATAACAGTTCCCAGTGCTGCGGTGGATTCATCAAGCTGGGCAGCATGCCCTCCCTGGAGAGTCACTAAGCCACTGGTGAGTTTGACATTTTCAGCCTCAGCGAAAGACATATTGTAATCCTTGGCGATCGCGCTCGTAAGAACAGTTCCTCCAATATTAACACTACGAGTGAAGAATTTCTCTCCTTCTGCGTAAATCAAATTTGTCGTTTTCGCCCCGATGTCTAAGAGCAACGTTGTCTCTGCGAGATCAGGATAATTGTAACGGAGCGCATTGTAGAGAGCCGTTGGAGAGGAATCGACAAGACGTGTCCCAAGGCCAGTTTCAGCAACAGTCTCATTGAGATCGTTAAGCGAATCTGACTTGATCGCCACTAAGACAACCTCGGTCTCGATGCCTCCACCTTTAAGAGGCTCCCAATCCCAAATGACTTCGTCGATCGGGAAAGGCACATTCTGCTGAGCTTCGAAACGAACAAGCTCATCGACATTTTCGTCATCGAGAGGCGGTAGCTTCACGAATCGAATAAAGACGGACTGTCCAGAGAGAGAATAAGCGGCTTTTTGGCTGCCAACTTTAAGACCTTTGGCAAGTTCTTTGATCGCTAATTGGACCTGAGGAACGCGAGCCGCCTCTGCAGCGGGGTCAGCGAGAATACTGGTTGAGCCATAAGACTTCATGACGATTCCTCCCTTAGTGGGAGCAAATTCGCCCATAGAAATTCGCTGGGAACCAATGTTTAATGCAATGATAGACTGTGTGTCAGCCATAGTGTTTTTTGAGTAGGTAAATTGAAGCCCTCTAGAATTGGAGCGCTTACGAGGACGTTAATTGTCCGAGAAAAAATTTAAGATTAATTAATCTTTCTTGGCGATTTCAGCGTAACGGTCGTGCCAGAAGAGTTTAAAAGGAGTCTCATCCTTATTGAGAAGAGGAAATTTCGTCGTCGTGGTGACGCTTTTGATTTCATCTTTCCACCAGCCTTTTTTAAGCCCATGTGAGAAGAAGCCCACCATGGTCCCACCATAATGAATTTCGCCACCGATTGCCTCCAGATCACCTTTTCCAGCCTTATCCTTTCCTGTGATGCGCTTCAGGGTATTTGGAGAAAGATAAACTGAGGTCACGACTTCTTCCCCAACAGGAATATTCACGTGCTTAACCGTCTTTTCGATGCGATAATTTTTACGATCCTGACCTTTCACCACAATATACCACTTAACCTCCATGATATCAGCAAAACCATCTTTACTCTTAGGATTCAGCCCCTCGAGCTGAAATGGGACCTCGATCTCCAACCAATCTTTAGGTCGGAAACTCTTACTATTCCCTCCCCCAAGAGTCGGAGACTGAAGAGTATCGAATGCTGGCTTGTCCACTTTTACCTTTGCTGGAAGTTTACTTTTTTGAGCGAAAGAGGTCATGGATAAACCAGCCGAAAGGCTAATTGCGATGATGGAACGGTATAAAATGGAAGTGCGCATACTCAGAAAACGAAGATTTCAGCAAAGCTAGAAAATCGAATACGGGGACGGCTAGCAAAAAACTGACGAAAGCAGGAATATTTTGTAAATTGTCCAAATGCCCTTCATTTCAGGGAAGCTCTTTGACAATAAGCTAGGATTAGCGGCAAGGTCCGCGCGTGAAAAACCGAGTCGTCACACGAGAGTCCATCGAAAAAAAGAAATCTCTCACCGTGGCTGCCATCGCGGACTCATCCGCTCTAAGTCTTTCTCCGGAAGTCCTGGAACAATCCTGTGACATCGTAGAACTACGGCTCGATAGCCTCGGCTGGGAATCACCCGTCATCGAATTCGCAAAAATCTGCCCGCTCCCAATCCTTACGACAGCAAGGGGCCCCATTGAGGGAGGAGCTAATTCACTCAGCCTCGCTCAAAGGGATGAAGCTTATCGTACGATGCTACCGTATACCTCACTCTTAGACATTGAAATGCGTGACCTGAACTCGCTGCACGAAATCATCAGTGAAGCGCGAAAAAATGACATCCTCACCATTGGCTCCTATCACCATTTTGAAAAGACTCCGGAACTAGGCGAGCTGGAGGAGAAGTTGTCTGCACCGGTTGATATTCATAAATTCGCCCTCTATATTCAGGATAAGGGAGATCTTACAACTTTACTCTCATTACTAAACAGCCCCTCTCCTTGCTCAGTCATGGGAATGGGACCTCTCGGAGCAGCGTCTCGCCCTCTTATGGCCAAGGCTGGCTCTATTCTTAACTACGGCTTTGTTGGCGACACCCCTACCGCTCCCGGTCAATGGCCTGCAAAACTCCTTAAAGAGGCACTCAAAATTTAAATATCCCCGTGTAAATAGCACCTGCGCTTGCGTTTGCTCAACTGAGCTGAGCCATTTCAAAAAATGCCTCGAATTGACCTTCCGCCCTCCTTTGAAAAGATAAATTTTTGAAAAGGACGCATCCATCTTCCGTAATCCTTAAAGGATAGCATTTTCCCAAAATACTACCCCAGCACCTTCCCGCGGCCATGAATCCCTACTATCCACTTATTTTCAGCACATTGCTGATCACTCCGACATTCATATCGGGGCAAGAATCTATCACCTACAATGCTGATGTTCGCCCGATTCTATCGGATAAGTGCTTCCTCTGTCATGGTCCCGATGAAACGAATAACAAAGCCGGGCTTCGCCTTGATACAGAAGAGGCAGCTTACTCGGCACTGAAAGAGTCTTCGGGACATGCAATTGTGCCGCATTCATTAGAAAAGTCGGTTGCCTGGCAGCGCATTACCTCTTCAAATCCTGATAAAGTCATGCCTACACCCGAGTCAAATCTGGTGCTCACGGCAAAGGAGAAAGAAACCATTGCGAAATGGATTCAGGACGGAGCCAAGTATGAGCCGCATTGGTCTTTTGTTCCGCTCCCCGAGTCAGTAGAGATTCCCACGCCCCAAAACAAAACTTGGCCAGTCAATGCCATCGATCATTTCGTCGCCGCTCGCTTAGATCAGGAAAAACTAGAACCTTCACCAGAGGCACCTCCTTCGCGCTGGCTGCGTAGAGTAACTCTCGACCTGACCGGCCTTCCTCCCACCCTAGAGCAAATCGCCAGTTTTGAAAAACTGCTGAAGGATCATCCAGAAAAGGCCCATGAAGAGACGGTCAAGGCACTGCTATCAACGCCCGATTACGCCGAGCACATGACTGTCGACTGGCTCGATACCGCCCGCTATGCCGATACCTTCGGCTACCACACAGACAGTACCTTCACGGCTTGGCCTTATCGTGATTGGGTCATCAAATCATTCCAGCAGGACATGCCATATGACCAGTTCATTACCGAATCGCTCGCTGGTGACATGCTCCCGGATGCAACTCGCGATCAAAAAATCGCAACCACATTTAATCGTCTCCACCGCATTACCAACGAAGGTGGATCAAATTTCCTCGAATTCTTTGTCGATGGCGTTTCAGACCGAGTCAACACAGTGGGAACGGCCTTTCTGGGACTCACCATGGAGTGCTCGAAGTGTCATGACCACAAGTATGATCCGATCTCGCAGAAGGAGTATTTTCAGCTCTATGCCTTCTTTAACTCCATTAACGAGAGCGGAGTCTATAACCACGGAAAAATCACGCCGCCACCGAGCCTGCTACTGCCTGACAGAAATCAGGAGAAAAAGCTCACCGACTTACAGAAAAACATCGATCAGCTCACCCAAAAGCTAGGCGCTCTCGAAGAAGAGGCTCAGCCTAGTTTTGAAGCATGGAAAAAGGAAACTCTCCTACGTATGGAAACTGCTGCAGTCGCACCATCATCAGCGACTCAACCCGTGAAATTGGATACACAGGAAGAAGCAAAGCCAATCCAACTCACCATCGCCGATCAAACAGGGCATTTCGATTTCAATAAATCTCACAAAAAACCTCTCGAATCACGCATTCAACCGAAAGTAGCGCGTAAAAAGAAAAATAAGGAAGGGAAAATGGTAGATGACGGCCCTCTCCGCGCCGCTCTTGGAAAGACCACCTTTGTCCCTGGCCCCGAAGGTTATCAAACTGGAGTCACCCTAGATGGAGACCGCGGAATCGTGGTAAGAGAATTCTTCAAAAAAGAACGCTACACTCCATTCACCGTCGGGCTCTGGATCAACGACACCATTCGCGCAAAACACCCCGCCATGTTAGTGCAACGCACTCACGGACATGATGTCGGATATAATGGCCTCGATCTTCGCATCGAGGATGGTCACCTCGTTGCTCGTGTTTATCGATCCTGGCCAGACAATGGCATCGGCGTGAAGTCCATCGCCCAAATCCCTCAAAACGAGTGGCACCATGTCACCTGGGCCTACGATGGCACCAGCAAGCATGAGGGCCTCAAACTCTATCTCAATGGGAAAGAACTCGAGACTGAAAAGCTCGGGAAAAAAGTCTGGAAAAGCGTCAACATTAGGACCTACCAAAATGGATCCTTCATTGTCGGTTCCCTCTTCCGTGGTCGTGGATTTAAAGGCGGTCAGGTCGATGAAATTAAGACCTTCGATCGAGCCCTTACCCCAATCGAAATCCGCCATCTTTCTGGCACGAAAACACTCAACACGAGCTTCAAGACGGCCCCAGCAGAGGAGCTGCGCGCCTATTATCTCCACAATTTCAACTCGGAATACCGAGACACTCTCACCGAGCTTGAAAAGGCACACACTAAGTTCGTAAAACTTGAGGACCAGCTTAGGGAGATCCCTATCATGGAGGAGATGGAAAAGGCCCGCCCCGCTTACCTCCTCTCTCGCGGTAACTTTGACGCTCCACGCACTCCAGAGACCTTAGTGAAGCGAGAAACTCCTGCAATATTGGTTCCTTTCCCTGAGGGAGCTCCTAGAAATCGTCTCGGCCTCGCCCAGTGGCTCACTCTTCCGAATCACCCGCTCACCACCCGCGTTTTCGTGAACCGTATCTGGCAGCAATTTTTCGGAGCTGGCATCGTCACCACCACAGAGAACTTTGGCCTCCAGGGAGCACTCCCCACACACCCTGAGCTACTTGACTGGCTCTGCCGGGACTTCATCAACCAAGGATGGAGCGTTAAGCATCTAGTGAAGCAAATCGTTCTCTCAGCAACTTATCGACAACAGTCAGTCATGACTCCTGAGCTTCACGAGCGAGACATCGATAATAAGTTACTCGCACGTGGCCCCGCACACCGTCTCTCTGGAGAACAAATCCGCGATGCCGCCCTGCTATCATCTGGGCTTTTGAGAAAAAAAGTCGGTGGTGGCACGCTGCGGCCCTACGATCCCATTTACCAAAAGAAACCGAATAAAGATAACGTCTACCGACGCTCCCTATACACCTTCTGGAAGCGGACAAAGCCGCAAAACAACATTACCATTTTTGATAAACCATCACTTGAGGTTTGCAGCGTAAAGCGCACCCGCACCAATAGCCCAGCTCAGGCGCTTGTGCTCCTCAATGACACTCAATTTGTAGAAGCAGCCAGACACCTAGCCACGACAATGATCAAGGCTTCACCAGACGATGATGAACGCATTCGTCTCGCTTGGAAAAGAGTGACCAGCCGAGAGCCAAGCACGGAAGAAATGAGACTTCTCTCCGAAATCCTGGCTGAACAAAAAAACTTCTTCGCCGACAATCGTAAAGAGGCCACCGAGCTGATGAAAGTTGGCCTTATCCCTTTCCCTAAAGAGCTCGACCCAGTCGAAGCCGCCGCCATGACCATCGTTTGTCAGGCGATTTACAATACTGATGCCGCCATCTGGAAACGCTAACCCTTTTTCTCAGCCATGAATCACTCCTCTTTCCTCGATCCTTTTGCTGTTAATCGGCGGCATTTTTTTAAGCAATCTGCTACTGGCATTGGCGGGATGGCCCTCGGCTCCATGCTCGCGCAGGGCGCTGCGGAAAATTCACTCTCCGGTATCCTTGGCGGCTCAGAATTTGCACCAAAGGCGAAGCGTATCATCTACCTCTTCCAATCTGGAGGCCCCTCTCAGTTTGAGCTCTTTGATCATAAGCCTTACCTCAAGGAGCACCATGGTGAGGAGCTTCCTGAAGAAGCTCGTGGTCGCATAACCGGCATGTCGGCACAGCAGTCCTCCATCCCCATGGCCGGCTCCGCATACAATTTTGGAAAATTTGGCCAATCTCAGCAGGAAATGAGTGCCGATCTCCTCCCCTGGACTCAAAAAATCGCCGATGACATGTGCATTATGCGCAATGTCTATACTGATGCGATTAACCACGACCCTGCCATCACCTTTATCCAGACAGGTGCCCAAATTGCAGGCCGTCCTTGCCTGGGATCATGGCTTTCCTACGGGCTCGGCACCGACAATGCCGACTTACCGAACTTCATTGTCATGGTGAGTAAAAATGGAAGAGGACAGCCACTTTACTCTCGTCTCTGGAGTTCAGGTTTCCTCGATTCCCGCCACCAGGGGGTGCAATTTCTCTCGGAGAAAGATCCAGTTCTCTACATTTCAAATCCGAATGGGATCAGCCGGAAAAGCCGCCGAGCCATGCTGGATAAACTCAATGAGCTGAACTACGAACAATACCGACAGGAGCTCGACCCAGAAATCGAGTCCCGCATCGCTCAGTATGAAATGGCTTACCGCATGCAGGCCAGCGTGCCCGAGGTCACAGATGTCAGCGATGAGCCCCAGTCCACCTGGGATCTCTACGGCGAAGAAGCTAAAGAACCCGGCACCTATGCCGCCAACTGCCTGCAAGCTCGCCGACTCGCTGAACGTGGGGTTCAATTTATCCAACTCTACCACCAAGGCTGGGATTCTCATGGCGGACTTCCAAACGCAGTAAAAGGTCTCTGTAAAAAAACCGACCGTGGCTCAGCAGCCCTTGTCATGGATCTAAAACAGAGAGGTCTCCTAGAAGATACCCTCGTCATCTGGGGCGGGGAATTCGGCCGCACCCCCTATTCTCAAGGACTGATTTCAGGAGGTAACTATGGCCGTGACCACCAACAATCATGCTTTTCCATTTGGATGGCTGGCGGTGGTATTAAAGGCGGAATCACCGTGGGCCAGACCGACCGCTATGGAGCCAAAATCGTCCGTCCCAGTGGTGAACCCATCACCCCTGACAAGCATCATTACGATAAAGATGCGATCCACGTGCACGACCTCCAAGCCACCATCTTCCACCTCTTAGGGGTCGATCACACCAAGCTCAGCTATAAATTTCAGGGACGCCGTTTCCGCCTTACCGATGTCCACGGAAAGGTCGTAAAAGAGATTCTCGCCTAAGAACACCCCTCGCTCTATGACCACGCGCCATGAGCGAGATCCCAAACTGCCCAGAGTGCCAGTCCGAATACACTTATGAGAATGGTCC
>CALGMJ010000155.1 GCA_937958875.1 uncultured Verrucomicrobiales bacterium
TAAGCACAACTAAAGAAATAATTCAAAAAACGACGTAAGCAGAGCATTCTTAGGTAAGGTATTTATTTCAACAATCCTCACTCCAAGAAAAAACAATCTGATAGATCGACCCGTAATAATAGCTAATACACTAACCGGGACATTGCTCCGTAGGAAATAAATCAAAAAACCTCCCTCAAAATCCGTGATTCTGAGGGAGGCTTTAGTTCAAAAAATGTCTTTCTTTAAATAGAAGATTAAAACATCTCTCCTACTATCTTACGTCAATTATTTATTGATAGAACACTATTGACGCTGATCAGCAATAGTTTGGAAAAGAGCACCTCGAATAACCGCAGGCTGACCGACGCGTTGACCTTGAGCGTTGCGGTAGCGATAAAGTGGCCAAGGGAATCTTTGATTACTCGCTCTTTCCACTCGAATTCTTGAATCATCCGAAATCAGACAAGTGCCTAAGGTTGGACCATTGGAGAAGCTAACACTATCGTTTGTTGGAATTTGCCTGATATTACTTTTCAAAGGTCCAGGGACGAAATCAACGGTCCGGTCTCTCCGGAATGCTCTAAACTGTGCACGAGTGGCGTCATAAATTGAAACAACACCTGAAACTCGACCCGACGAGAAAGTCCGGTCAGAGCCATTGCCCGAAATTGAGGCACCCCATCCACAGCCTTCAGATCGAATTTGAGAAAAATCCACGCTGCCATTGCGTTGATTAGGAATGAGTGCAAGGGCGCCACGGCCATACTTGCAAGTGATGTTTCTTCCTGTGATATCATCATATCGAGTCCCGACATCATTTTGCTCAAGACGGCAAGTAAAGCCCCCCAAGCCTGAGATGCCGCGAAGGTCAATATTCACCCCACCCTGCATCTGGAAAGCCCCCCAGCCTCCGGTAGCCCCATCTCCCACCATTGATACTGAGCGAAAGAGGCCATTTTTAGCACTTCCTGCAGAGGAGATTGCGGGAAATCTGGTCTCTCGTTCAAAAACATCAAAACCTTCTACCAAGAAGTTATCAGCCCCATCCCCTGCTAAAACGGCATAGAAGCGGAAGTCAGGTCCGAAACCAAGGGTGTGAAATTCAGGGCGTCTTCCAGAACGACTCCCAACGATGCTACAGTTCTTCCCGCGCAGATTAAAAACGGCCCCATTGACGCTCTGGCGAATTTTCACCCCAGGCTCCAATCTTATATGAAAATTATCTCTGATGGTTATACGACCTAGCTGATATTCTTGAGAACTCGACTTCAGAGTAATCACTCCACCATTGTCCGAATCTCTCAATTGATTCATCAAGCGATTTAAGCGTGACGAGTCTACTCCGGACTCATTTCTAAAATCCCGGCGTGGTAAACTTCCGAAATTACTGGGGCGAGTATATCCCGCAAAAGCAGCAGTTCCCAATGCGACTGATAAGCCGAAAATTAAGGACTTTTTAAAGTGCATCCAACGATGCAGAGGTAAGGTTTGATTGATTTTTCTTGGTATTTTCATTCGTGTTGTTGTGTTTATTATCAAATGCCGTGTAGTTAAATTTCTCTATGGCATTCTTTAAAAAGGACAAAAAAATGATGTGAACTGTCAAACATTTTCCACAGAATCGACACCTAGGGCGATCAAGCTTGGAAGAACAAAAGAAACTCACGATAACGGAACTCCTTTACCCAAAGGACGTAGTGATCAAAGCTTCCCGCAGTAATCGCGGAAAACCTCTTTTGGAAATATCGCTATTGCGAGGCAAGGCTTTAGGGCTGCCGATAAGTATTACGTTGGCAGTGAAGGAAAGAGCTGAAGAGAATGGCCTCAAAGCCAACATGCGATATCCGAGCAGAACTGTAGAAATATTTCGAAATTTTCAGATGCTCAAAATCGCCTTATTCCATCAGCTAGGCGGACCCTCCAGAGCCAAAATCCACCTACAAATTTGCTAAAGAGCTCTTTTTTTAATGATATTTTAAACAATTCACCTCCTCGAGTGTCGTTTACTTCATCATAATCACACTATGAGTAAACCACACCCCACACCTGAACACCTCGCCCGCTACCTTACTCAGATTCGTGAACGAGTGGGGCAAATTGTAGTGGGACAGGATGAGGTGGTGGAACGCATGCTCATCGCGCTCCTGACTTCAGGGCATATTTTGTTAGAAGGGATGCCGGGCCTTGCGAAGACGCTCCTTGTGAACACGATGTCTAAAGCGCTTCATCTTAATTTCTCACGAGTTCAATTCACTATCGATCTTCTCCCATCTGATATTCTCGGCACAGAGATGCTTGACGAAAAAACAGGTGGCTTTCGCACTCACAAGGGGCCTATTTTTACAAACTTACTCCTCACTGATGAAATCAACCGTGCGGCACCGAAGGTGCAAGGTGCGCTCTTAGAAGCGATGCAGGAGCGAAAGGTCACTCTAGGCAGTAAAACATATTCTCTCCCCACTCCGTTTCTGGTCATTGCTACTCAGAACCCCATCGAACAATCGGGCACTTTTGAACTTCCAGAAGCGCAGCTCGATCGCTTCATGCTCTGTCACCGCCTGCAGTATCCCACGGTGGAGGAAGAAGAGGAAATTCTGCGACGAAATCTGAAATTAGGAGTTTCGAAAAAAGATGGCGGAGCCGTAGCTCGCACTGAGTTTGATCTCGTCTCAGAGGAATCGATCGGCACTCCGGAGGACTTGGTCAAAGCGATGGAAGCGGTACATGACATCCACGTGAGCGAGGTGTTTCTGAAGCATGTAGTCGATCTCGTTGAACGGACGCGAAAGCATCCTGACCTTGAGCTGGGCTGCTCTCCACGGGCAGGTATTTCTATTCTCAAAGCTTCCCGAGCGCGGGCACTGATTCATGGGCGTGACTATGCCATCCCGGAGGACCTCTTCGCCCTCGCCGATGATGTCATCCTCCACCGGATCCGACTTTCATACGAAGCGTTAGCGGAAGGGAAAACACCGCAGGGCGTGCTCAGAGAAATCCTTGAGGCCTCAATTTCCTAAACTTTAGCCCCATGCCTGAGTTCACGCAGCAAGAGGCTCGTCCGCTGGATTCGCGACAGTTTCACATCGCGATCAAGCGCCTCGCAGATTCACTATCCTATGGCACTGATCGCTCCCCTTTTCTCGGCCAAGGTCTAGAATATGTGCAATCCCGCCCCTATGTCCCAGGTGATCCAGTCAAAGCGATCGACTGGCGAGTAACGGCTCGCACCGGACTGCCTCACATTAAAGAGTATGAATCACCTAAGTCACTACCCGCCTGGTTCGTCGTAGATACCTCCGCCTCCATGACCCTTTCGTCAGGGGTGCTCTCAAAATATCAAATCGCGTGCCAAATCGCTGGCGGTCTCGCTCTAGCCTGCCTCGACCGGGTCTCTCCCGTAGGCATCCTCGGAGCTGGCTCCCGTGACCTTCGGGTGAAACCATCCCTGTCACGTGAAACGATCTTTCAATGGCTCCATGAACTACGCCAATACAGCTTTGACGAGTCGACCCAGCTTTCGGAGAAACTTCTTCAGCTCAACCCCTCTCTGCCCGAACGTTCACTCCTTTTTGTCCTTTCAGATCTTCATCACCCTGGAGCAGTCGATGCCCTGAAACTCCTCGGCTGTCATCATGATCTGGTGTTGATTTTACTTCGAGACCCCGCAGAGGACACGCTCCCGGGCGCTGGTTTTCTCCGAGGCCGCGAGGTGGAATCAGGCCACACCTTTACCATCTCAAGTCGGAAAAAATTCACCTCGCTCGAAGGGATCACCACGGCCCTGAAATCGGCTTCCATTGACCATTTCCTCGTTCAGACTGAGAGGCCATTCCTTGCCCCTCTGAGACTCTTTCTCCAATCCCGTAACCTTCTGGCTCGATGAGACCCCTCCTGCTCTTCCTCGCACTCATCGCTACCGGCTTCGCCCTTGAGTCTCCGCTGGGCCTGCCAACCACTCTGAATGACGTCTATATTCCCGGAAAAAAAGTAGAGCCTATCCCACGTAAAGATTTCTCCTCTTCCATCGTCGTCCGCATTCTCGACATCAAACCTGCTGCTGATGGCTTCCGCTACAACTTCTCTCTCTACGGATTGGACCCCGGCACTCATTCGCTCAAGGACTATCTCCAATATATTCATGACAAATCTCCTGTCACTCAACTCACTCAGAATCTAACGATCACTACTGTCAAACCGCTCGACACCCTACCTGCCCCAGAGAAAATCACCCATAACTCACCTCCAAAGCTCGGAGGTTACCGTCTCTTAATCATCACGCTTGGCGTTCTTTGGTTTCTCATCCTCTTAGCTATTCTTTTCTATAAAAAGAAAAATACCGAAGTACGAGAGATACCTAAAAAAGAACCCACTCTCAAAGAGCGCCTCATACCTCTCGTGCTCGCAGCAGCTAAAAATGACCTTGATGACCAGGAGCGGGCCACTCTTGAACGACTCATCCTAGGTCATTGGAAGGAACAGCTACCGGAAAAATCACTCGCAGAACTGCGTCAGCACCCAGAGTCCTCTCCGCTTCTACTTCAGCTGGAAAATTGGCTTCACTCGCCGAATCCCAGCATCAATCAGCTCCAAATCTCCACCCTTCTCGCTCCTTACGGGAAATGAGTTTTGCCTATCCAACCGTGCTCATCGCACTCGCCTTGCCGATCATCCTGATCGCCTTCCAGTGGCGCACTCATACGCGTAGCCTCCCTCTCCCCTTTGACCATCAGGACGCACCGCACGCCAAGTGGCTCGCCCGCTTACTCAGACTCATCAACCTACTTCCGGCTCTCACTCTTGCCTGCGCTATCTTCATGCTAGCCGGACCTAGAAAATTCGAGAGACCCCAAAACAAACGTAAGCTCACAAACATCCAGTTCGTCCTCGATGTCTCCGGCTCGATGACGGCGGACTTTGGCACCGGTGATCGCTATGAGGCCGCGATGGATGCCCTCAATGAATTCCTCACTTACCGCAAGGGCGATGCCTTTTCTCTCATGATCTTCGGGAGTGATAATCTGCGCTGGGTTCCACTGACAACCGATGTCTCCGCATTCAAGTATGCTCCCCCTTATCTACATCCAGATAATCTGCCGAACTGGTTTGGTGGCGGCACCGAGATCAGAAAAGCGCTGAAACAATCACAGCAGTATCTCCTTCATGCCACCGAGGGCGATCGTCTCATCATCCTCCTTTCCGATGGCCACAGCTCCGACCTAAATGGCGGGAAAGACGTGGCCATTGCTAAAGAACTCCAGGAAAATAATATTTCAGTCTACACCATTCATATCGGCGACGGAGCAGCGCCTGCAGAAGTCTCGACTATTGCCTCGATGACTGGCGGAGCCACCTTTGCCGCTGGAGAGCCCGAAGCATTGACCGCCATCTTCAAGCGAATTGATGAAATGGCGCAAGCCCCACTGGAACGCCTTACTCCAGATCCTGTCGATCACTTTAAGCCCTACGCCATCGCAGCGCTAAGTCTTGGGGGAGCCTTTCTCCTCACCCTTTTCGGACTGCGTTACACCCCTTGGTAATCTTATTCCTTATGCCTATCACTCTGATCGCTACCCTGACTGCTTTCATCCTCGCCACTGGTGCGGAAAGGCTTCACTGGCGGCGGATTCAGCGCACCAGACGCTTAGCCTTTGGCCCAGAAGGAAAAATTTCCTCCATCACGGTCGTGGCAGCCATCTTACGTGTCCTCACTCTCAGTGCTCTCGCCTGGTCTCTTACCACTCTCGTCATCCTTCCCCCGAAGGCTCATCGTACGAAATTAACTGAAGTTGAAAACAAGGAACGCCGACACCTCCTCCTAGTCCTCGATGTTTCCCCTTCCATGCGCCTCAAGGATGCTGGCACGGAGAAAACGAAACTCACCCGCACGGAACGGGCTTCAAAATTAATCCAATCCCTCCTGCAGCGCACGACTGATGAAAAACTCCATATCACCATGGTTGCAGTATACAATGGGGCCAAACCCGTGGTGCAGGAGAGCCGTGATTTGGAAGTCATTTTAAACTTCCTCGATGGCCTC
Organism: uncultured Verrucomicrobiales bacterium; assembly: GCA_937958875.1. Lineage (GTDB taxonomy): Bacteria > Verrucomicrobiota > Verrucomicrobiia > Verrucomicrobiales > Akkermansiaceae > SW10. The sequence continues at coordinate 6,020 of CALGMJ010000155.1, forward strand.
CCTCTCGACTCTGTCTTCAAACCCGGAAAGACGCGCCTCTTCGATGGCATCTCTGAGGCTTACCGCATCGCGGAGTCATGGCCTACCGACTCAGCGACCCTCCTCCTCGTAAGTGATGGCGATACCGTCCCTGCCTCCGGCATGCCTAAGGTCCCCCCTTCCATCGGCGGGACTCTCGTGCTCGGAGTCGGAGATCCGTCAAAGGGATCATTCATTGACGGCCGCCAATCACGCCAAGATGTCGGCGCTCTTCAACAAATCGCGGCTCGGCTCGGTGGTGAATATCATGATGGAAATCTGAAGCACGTCCCCACTGCAATGCTCTCTCGCCTTGGCACACTTGATCTTGAAGATGAAACTCTCGATCTCGGTCTCCGAGAATATGCCCTCCTCACCGCGGCACTGTCAGCTTTCATCCTCGCCTCACTTCCACTTCTCCTCTACTTTGGAGCAACATCTTTCCGTCCCGGCTCAACCTAATTCAATACCCATTAAAACCCATGAGAATCCTATTTGCCACGCTGTGGCTTCTCCTCCCTCTAGGCCTTGTCGCCTATCACTTCGGTCCTGGCCAGAAACATCTGGCACTTGATCATACCGAAGCTGCCCTCAAAGACGCCCGCACCGCGGTCTCGGATGAACGCTGGTCTGATGCTATCGAGTTCTATGAACAAGCGCTCGCGAAGCTACCGAAAGACCAACTCGAAAATGCTCAACGCATCCGCCTCGAAATTGCCAAGGCTCAGATGCAAAATTCCGGCCTCGTGCAAGCTCGCGAAGATCTCGCTCAGCTCGTCAGTGAGCTCGGTGAAGATACTCCTGCTGACCTTAAAGAAGACGCCCTTTCCACCCTAGCTAACTCGCGCTACTACATGACCTATCTCATGAAACTAGAGGGCAAGCCTGCTAGCGACTGGGAACCCGAAATCGAAGCGGCCCGTCAGGAATATAAACTTCTCGCGCAAACTGGGACAAACTCCCAGCGCCACCAGCTCGATCTTGAAGCCACCATCCGCCTGGCCCGTGCGGAACCTAGCGAGCTTTACGGCCTACCGATTCCAAACCAATGACAGGGCTGTTGAAGTGGTAAATCCAAACCTGGCGGTCGCCGGAAACCAAACTCCCCTGAAGACTCCCGCGGAGCGGGACAAGCTGATCCTGCAGACGGATCCGGCTCATAAATTGAACACCTGAAAGAGCCGACTCACTCATTCTCTGATCCCTAATTATCATGAAGCTTCACTACCTTCTCCTAGCTTGCCTGTGCCCATTTTTAGAGGCCCGTACTTTTGCACCAGGTTTCGCACGAGATTTCCCACCGGATTTCCCACCAGATTTCCTACCGGATTTTGCAGAAGATTTCCCACCAGATTTTTTCGACAAAAGAGGCAACGGACAAAAACCTCCCCGAAAAGAAAAAACGCCTGAACAACAGCGGACTGAACTTCTGAAAAAATTAAAAATTAATCGTACTCCATCGGGCATTTTGGAAGCACGTCTGAAGTTCAATCGAAATCAAGAAGCTGCCGCAAAAAAGAAGGTTGAAAAAAAACAACAACCCATTGGCCCTGAAGATAAAAAAACAGCGAATAGGAAAAAACTCGCTCAATATAAAAAGGACATCGAGGCACTAAGGTTGAACGTGATTCTTGGCCGCTGGCCAGAAGTCACGACCTTACTCAAAGAGCTCCCAGACCAAGATGCACAAACTGCGTTTGCGAGCATCGTTTCCAGCCTAGGCTCAGATTTTCAAGTCTCCCCTCGTCAAGAATTAGCCTCGATCGGAGCCCCTGGACACAAACAGAATCAATACCTCCGTCCCGCCGAAATTATCGCCCTCTCTGACGCCGCTAAACAGACTCCTGAGGATGAGGTTCTCGAAAATCTCGCTCAACTGATTAATCGCGACAATCGCCCTCCCCAGACCTTTTTCGACACCCTCAAAAAAGGCACACGATACTTTGGAGATAAAGATCACGAGACAAAACATCGCACCGCTAAGTTCCTCATTGATGCAGGCTACCTCAAAGAAGCCGTTCCTTTTCTGCCCGCCACGGATTTCTGCCTGAAAGAAAAGAAATACGCATCGCTTAATCTCCTCGCCCGTTTCCATGCTGAAGCTCACAATCAAAACCTTGATAAAGACCGCGGTAAAACACACCTCCCAAAAGCCTGGGAACTCTGTCTCGGGCTCATAGGTGAGAAAAAAGCACCCCTAAATCAGCGAGGGCAGGCCCTCTACCGTGCTCTCTCTCTTGTCCCAGAGCTTAAAGATGAAACAGGCCAAACCTGGCTCAGAGAAACCTTTAAAAACACCACGGGAGAAGGTTTTGAAATCCTCGCTGCGGTAGGAACCCTCACCTCACAGACGCGAAATCATCGCTCAGAAAACTTCCGCCACGAACAACTCAAACTTCAAGAAGCTGCCGTCTCGGCTCTCCTAGGGCAGAAGAACATCAACCTCACCGACTGGAAAGAAACGCTCACGCTCTACGCGATCAACTGGAATGAGGAGGCAGAACGAACACAGAGCCTCACCAATTCTAGCTCAGGCCGCATGCAACGCGAATGGGACGACTATGGAAACATGTATTATGTCCGCCGGAGCATGGACTTTCGCGGAAAAGGCCCCCGCCCCATCTCGGCTGGAGACCTGCTTGACGTCCGCCCTTCAGGAAAGTGGCTCCAAACCATCGACGAACAAGTTCGCCTCCTCAGCCTATCAAAAGCATCCCGCCTCTTCCTCAAGGTCAAAGAAGAGGATAAAGCCTTACCTCTTTTAAAAGAATTCGCCGCCACTCGCCCTGAAAAAGCGAAAGATCTCGTACGAGAACTCATCAGAGTCTGGGCCGAAAATAATAACCCCAATCAAGAAAACCAATATCGCGACAGTTATTCTTACTACTGGGGTTATAATCAACGGGCGGAAACCATCCCCCTGACTCGCTCAAAGCAGGAGCGAAATCTCAAAAAACTCGGAGAGTTAGTCAGCAAAATCCATGCCCTCGGCCTAGACGAAACATTCCAAGAAGAATTCGCAAGCGCCTTTATGCAATGCCACTCGCAAGCGGAAGTCTGGCGGCTTGAAACACTAGCCACCGTATTTGGAAAACTCACCGAAGCAGATCCAGGAATCCTCGCCACCTTACTTTCTCGTATGCGGGTAAATCTGGTTAACCTCTGGCCCAACCCCAAGGTCCAAAAACAAGCGAAAACCAAGCGCACAGACAAAGAGCTACATGCTCAAATCCTCCACGGCTATGCGAATGCAATCGGGCTATGCCAGCAATTCCTACAAGTAAATGACCACTGGAAAATCCAGACTCAGCTGGCCGCACTTCAGTACGAAGAATCTAATTATAAGAGCAACCTTAAGCCGCAGCCTGATCATGCCGCCACAAAAACAATTGCTCTAGAATCACTAGGAGAAGCCGCTCAGACTTATATCAAAACCCTCCCACTGGAAGATCAGGCGGACGAATCGATCGATGCCTTTACGAACTGGTTCTACGGCGCACTTGGCTCACCAGAACTCAGCGCTTTAAAGGCTAAGCATCAGCCCATTCCCAGCGAGCTAGCAAAGATCAAAGAAGCACTTCACTTGATCCCCTCTGAGTGCCGGCAACGTCACTTGGATCAATTTGCAAAAATCATTAACAAAAGGGTCGCGAACGTAGCTGCTGATTTAAAGTACCGCTACCTAGAAGCCGCCCTACCCATCATCGGCGAGCACAAGGAAATCGAAGACGCTGCTAATATTTTCCAATACTATCAGGATTTGGTGACCGAGATTGAACTCGAAACCCGCATTGATGGCTCAGACCAAATCAAAGCCTCTGAGCCTTTTGGGCTCTATGTGAACATCCGCCATACTCAGGAAATCGAGCGAGAATCTGGCGGCTTTCAGCGTTACCTCATTAACCAAAATAACCAACGCTGGGGCTACAATTACGGTCGCCCCCAGGAAGACTATCGCGATAAGTTTGAGAAAGCCGCTCAGTTAGCCCTGGAAGAACATTTCGAGGTAATTTCCCTAACTTTCCATAATTCTAAAATCGAATCTCGCACCGATCCTGAACATGGCTGGCGCTATACTCCTTACGCCTATTTTCTTTTAAAGCCGAAAGGGCCTGAGATCGATTCCATCCCACCTTTAAGAATCGATTTAGATTTTCTCGATACTTCTGGCTACGTCGTACTTCCAATCACCTCAGCAGCTATCCCCATCGATGCCAGCGTAAAAGAATCCCCTCGCCCCTATCGAGACCTCAAGCTCATTCTCACCGTGGATGAACGCGAAGCAGAAAAAGAAAACCAACTCTTTCTCGAAATCCGCTCCACTGCCCACGGACTCATTCCAGAACTTGATCAGCTCATAAAGCTCCCTCTCGTAGACTATGACATCACCGCTACCGAAGACCGCGAACTCCAGATCGAAGAGCTCGATGCGACTACTGAGGACGGAGCTCCACTCGCCTCGCACGAATGGCGTCTCACCTTGAAGCCGAAGGGCGAACACCTACCAGCGGATTTCACCTTCCCGGAGATCCTGGCCACCACCGCTAAGGAAGAAGGCCTGACCTTACAGAAATATGAGGATGTCGACCTCGTCTCGGTAGAGCCGACCTTTTCCCTTGGAGCAGGGAAAGAGGAGCGCAGTTATGGCTGGCTGATCATTCTGACTCTTCTAGTGCTATGTGCCATCGCTTATTTGATCGCTCGTCTGAACCAAAAAGAAGAGATCATGGTCACGGGTCCGGAACTTCCTCACCGTCTAACTCCTGTTACCTTGATTTCATTTTTAAAGAAACTAACTCAGCATCAGAACGTAGGAGAAAAACACCACGAAGCACTGGGGAAAACGATCGAGGAACTCCAATCTCGCTCTTTTTCAGCGAAAGCGACTCCTCATTCATCTGAAGAATTGGAAAAAATTGCCCAACAATGGCAACAAATTGCAACCTCTTGAGAAAATTAAAAATAAATCAGGAATAATAGTCACCTTCGAGTATCTTATCCTTTCAACCATGAAAAAACTCATCGTTCTTCTAGCAACAGCCGCCTCTCTCGTCGGCTTCACCGCTTGCTCTTCGACAGCAAGCTCGGCACCACCACCTAGCTGAGGCACGAGTGCCGGCTCGACTTGAGGAAGTCGATAAGGCGATGCTGTCCGTGTGACACATCTTAACTTTGTGAAAGAGGCGACCAAGTGGTCGCCTCTTTCCATTGATAGCCCAGCTTCAAAGCCCAAAAGCTTGCTGAGACTTTGCGCCTCTTTACTCCCTGTGAAGAAAACGATAACGTTCGTAGTCCGCCCATGTCTTCTTCTGAGAAAAACGTAGAACCTTCCTCAGCTCAAACCACTCAATGGTCTTTGGTCATCGGGCTCAAAGATGGCTCGGAAAATGATCGAGCACACGCTCTGGAGGTGCTTTGCAAGCGCTATTGGTTTCCGGTCTACTCCTTTATCCGCCGCCAGGGACACAGCCACCCTGATGCACAGGATCATACCCAAAGCTTTTTCACCTCCATGCTGAATCGCGAAGCCTTTCAGCTCGCTGACCGCGAACGGGGAAAATTTCGCAGCTTTCTCTTCACCTGCTTGAAACGCCACCTTCAACAAGACTGGCGACGCAATCAGGCTCAGCAGCGCAATCAAGGGCAACTCCCCCTATCTCTCGATTTCGAAGAGGGTCAGAGCCTCTATCAACTTGAGGCTGATGATTCAGCACTTTCACCTGACCAAGCCTGGGACCGCAAGTGGGCACAATCGGTAGTCCAGCGCGTGATTAAACGCTTACAAGACGAATTCCAAATCGCCGGAAAGCTTCCCCTCTTCCATGCCATCAGACCCTTTCTCACCAGTGACAAAGGGGAAGTCTCGTATCAAGAAGTCGCCGACCAACTCGGCATGGGCCTGAACTCCGTGCGCACCGCCATCTTTCGCTTTCGACAAAGATACGCCCGGACCTTTCGCGACGAAATTGCGCTAACTGTCGGCGAAGAAAAAGACATCGACGAAGAAATTCGTGACCTTCTCGCCTCTCTTACCCCTTGAGCCAAAGCTGTTCCTCAACTTCAACGCTCAAGGGGTTATCTCCGCGGCCTCGTTGCCTTTCTCTATTGCTGGGCTTCACGTCTCTCAGCTTCTAACCGATAGAAAGCTGGACCAGTGACTCCCCGGTTAAACACCTCGGGAAAAGGTGCGACATAGTGGCTATTCTCATTGGTCCGAACAGTGGTAAAGCTTCCTTCTAAATCAAAGTCGAGTGTAAGACGTAGAATGATGTCTATCTGAAATTCATCAGCGACTCCAAAGCTCACTCTCGCATTAGGAGTTCCCCACGTCGGTTCAATTTCAATAGAGAGGCGCGAAGGGTGCTGAAAATCAGCCACGTAAGGATCCGAACCAATCGCTAACTCAAGACCAATAGGATAGCCGTCCTGATCGGGATCTAAATCAAAGGTGTAATCCAATTCATCTAAAATCCCCTGCAACTCCACCGCCCCGATATCTATGGATCCAACGATCCGTGGATCGCCTTCTAGATCGGCCTGCGG
>CALGMJ010000156.1 GCA_937958875.1 uncultured Verrucomicrobiales bacterium
AGCTGGGCATTGCTTCTCGTTCTGCTTGTGGTGGTATCCAACTTCCTCTCACGAAATTTCGCGGGCCATATCGACCTGACCTCAAACCAGCGATACACTTTATCTGGTGGCTCAAAAAAGATTCTTCAAGAGCTCGAGCAACCGGTGAGGATTCGATTCTACTTGAGTGAATCAGACAATATCCTTCCCTTGGAATTGCGGAATTTTGCGAGTCGAGTAGAGGATTTGTTAGATGTCTTGGCCGATGCATCAGAAGGTAAGCTTAAGATCGAAAAATATGATCCGATACCGGATTCAGAGGCCGAGATTGCAGCTAATCTGGATGGGATTAGAGGGGAGCAGATCGGGCCAGATTTGTTTACTTACTTCGGCCTCACCGTAAATGGCTTGATTCAGACAAGAGCGCTGCCTTTTCTTGAGCCGAGAAATGAGGTCAACTTAGAGTATGAAATTCTCCGTGCCATTCGTCAGGTGACTACGGAGACTCTGCCAAAGATTGGGATATATTCTACGGTTTCCACCTTCGAGGGTAGTGAGGATCAAGGAGGGGCGTCTGCTCTGGTTCATCTTCTTCGTGGTGAAGCAGAAGTGATACGCCTATCTGGGGATGAGACTTCCTTTCCTGCAGAGATGGAGACCATTATCGTCATTCATCCCCGTGGTCTTTCCACTTCATTTACGATGGCGGTGCAAAAGCATATGGCAGCGGGGAATGGGCTTTCTTTACTGTTAGATCCTCTCACCATTTCTGAGTTCTTTTACGGTAAAGTTCCCACACCAGATGAGCTTGCTTCAAGCTGGCCTGAAATGTTGGAGCTGTTAGGCGTTACTTTTGCTCAAGATCAGGCGGTGCTGGATATGCGGCTCAAGGCGAGCGTGGATCGTGGTCAAGGAGAAGAGGTGTTGAACTATTTACTCGATTACGACCGGGAAGGCTTAAATTTAGATCATCCCGTAACTCAAAGTGTAGGTGACCTGCGTCTCGTCGCGGCAGGAAGTCTAACTCATGTAGATGCCTCGAGGTTTTCATCGTCAACTCTAGTGCAATCTACGAGAGATTCTTCACTTTTTCCGGCGAAGAACTTGATGAGAGTTTCTTCTTACGATGCACGACAGCTACTACAGCGTTTTCAGGCGGATGATGAAATTTATCACATAGCTCTCATGCTGGAGGGGAGAGTGACGCCAGCTGCGCAGCCTTGTCGGGCGCTGGTGATGGCAGATGTGGATTTTATGACGGACCCCTTTGCGGGGACTACTCGGAAGGTACAGGATCGACAGGTTTTTGATCCAGTAAATGGAAGCATGGGATTTTTTCTTAATGCTCTGGAGCATGTGAGGGGTGGTCAGGGTCTATCGGAAATTCGGAATCGGAAACATCAGTCACGTCCTTTTACTCGTTTGGTCGATTTGCGGAGAGAAGCAGAAGAAAGATACCGTAGTCGTATCGCTGAGTTAGAGAGTCAGTTGGAGAAGCTTCAGACTTCAAATTTCGCAGGAAATGCTGCGAATAGCTTAGCAGTCTCTGGCCAAAATTTGGATCCAAAAACGGTTACTGCGATCCGAGAGTCGAAGCAGGTAGAGAAGAAGCTAAATGAAGAGCTCTATCTCATCCGTCGCCAACTCCGTAGTGATGTGAAACAGATCGAGAGTCGTATCAAATGGTTAAACATTGCTGGAATACCTCTAGTGGTTCTCTTACTTGGAGGTCTCATCGTTATTCTCCGGCACCATAAATCGAGGCCAAGAGCTTCCGTGTAAAGTCAGGATGGTTCAAAAAGCTCTAATGCGAATGGCACGCATTCGACCTCAGTCCATTATGATCCCACTGTTAAATCTGCGATTTATCAACCGTCTAATTTTTCGAGGCTAGATTAGTTGTAAATAGTGCCTGGTCGGGAAGTAGTGATTCTTTGATTTTACTCCGTAAAGAGATGGAATCGCTATTCTTTAATAAAGATACGGACAGTGTCGTGTGTGTATTGGGCAGCCTGATGCCAGTGTGCTTTTTCGAGAGCTTCTAGAGTGAAGCCATGGAAATCCACAGAATATTGGGTATCCCAGATGAGGACGGTCCCGGGTGGCAAATTTGCCGGTGAGTATGGTTCCCATGTGTCGGGGCCGTTTTCTTGGACTCCACCCCACGGGTCCACTTTTTCACCGTCCTGGAAGTCATGGAGAAAGTAGCTGGCAGCTGCGTGATGAGTGAGCCATTTTTGATCGGTGACATTTTCTCGCACCCAGTCTGAGGCTTCTTTAAGGCCGGTAGCAAAGCGGCCGAATTCCATGGGAGGACAGATTGGCTTGATGGTCGCTTTTTTTTCAGGAAGCCCTTTGATGTGGCTATCTTGAACCATGAATTGCTGCTGGAGCATGGCTAAGCCACCCCAGACGGTGAGGGGTAGGATGAGGTAAAGAGGCTTTTGTCCGAAGCGATCGGTGAGTCGGTTCAGACCGCGTAGTGCTAGCAGGCCTGCCCACGGCGCCATGGGCATGATGAAATGATAGTATCCTCCCGAAGCGAAGAGCCCCTTCCAGAAGATGATGCTATGCATGATGAGGTATGCGGGATAGGTGGCGTAAAGGACGAGGTCCCAGCGGAGCTTCCAGCCACGCCAGAAGAGACCCAGAAGCATGAGAAGGGCAATGGGTAATCCAACCCCTGTCATGAGGTGCTGACTGTATAGCCAGAGCGGACCGGAGCCGTAGTGATCGGTGGGCTCCGAGTCGAAGAACATGGCAAAGGGGATGGTGCCATTTGCCAACCAAGTGAAGAGGTTCATGAGGGCCATGGGTAAGATGGTCCAGAATCCTAGGACGAGAGCTCTTGGAAAAGCGGCGGCACTTTCTCGGAAGCGTCCATAGATGAGGTGTCGGGCAAATCCTTGTTCGGAAAAAATGACCCACAGCCCCCAGAGGGCAGAGAGGGCGATGCCTTCATGCCGGATGAGTCCGAGGTAGCCCCAACAAATCGCGGCACGCACGTGCTGGTCACGGACAGCAAAGAACACTCCGGCAATCCAGACGAGGAGAAAAGGCCCTTGGGTAAGGACAGGATAGCTGAGTTCAGGAAACCACCACTGGAACCAGATGAGGAGGGGGAGTATCCAGAGAGCAGGCATTTCCAGGCGCTTGGCCTCAAGACCGGTGAGCCAGACAGCAACTGCAGAAAGCGTTAAGGTCCAGAGACGAGCGGCTTCTAGTCCGAAGTAGGCGGGGATGAACTGGAGAAGATTTCTTCCGGGGCGGCTCCAGGTATGCCAGAGCTGATCAGGTGAGGTCCACACGTCCTTCGAGATGAGGAAATGCGCGAGTTCATCGTCCAGAATCCACCCTTGGTTCGAGAGCGTGCGGTAGAGGCTCCATGCGAAGCCTATGATGAAGGTGAGCCAAAATCCCCAGCCGAGCGACTTAGTCATGCACGGCTTTCTTCCACTGGACTGGCTCGCGATCCAGCACATTATATCGGAAGATGCACCAGAGAGCGCGGAATCCGTCTTTCATGCCGATTTTTTTCCCCTCATCGTAGCTGCGGGGGAAGTAGTTTACGGACGTTTCCATGACGCGAAGTTTCATTTTGGCGAGCTTCGCGGTCACTTCTGGTTCGAAGCCGAAGCGGTTTTCCTCGATGGGAATGGCCTGAATGACTTCGCGGCGGAATCCTTTATAACATGTCTCCATGTCCGTGACGTAGAGATCGCTAAACATGTTGGAAGCGGTGGTGAGAAAGCGGTTTCCCATGGTGTGCCAGTAGCGCAAGACTCGGCGGGTATCTTTTTTAAGATAACGAGAACCGTAGACGACATCGGCTTCGTCACGGGCGAGGGGGCCGATGACGCGGGCGTAGTCGTCAGGAGTGTATTCTAGGTCCGCATCCTGCACGATGACATAGGGCTTCGTCGCGGCTTGAAATCCGGTGCGTAGAGCTGCTCCTTTTCCCTGATTTTTAGAATGCTCCAGAAATTGAATACGGGCTTCCTTTTCCTGCCACTTCTGGGCGAGGGCGGCAGTGTCATCCCAGGAGCCATCATCTACGATGACGACTTCACCGACCATGGGCTGAGCGAGGATGAGACCGAGCACTTCATCGAGAGTCTTCTCTTCATTGAAGGTGGGCACCACTACCGATAGGATGCCGTTTGGAATTTCCTCGCTCATGGGGCGCAGCCTAGGCACCTCAGGGGGAGAAAGACCACGTGATTTTTTAAGCGATTCTACTTCCCACAAACTTGAATCACGAGCCGATGGAGCACCATGCGGTGATCCTGAGCGGTGGTGACGAGGGCTCGGTCTGCGGCGAGGCAATATTCCAGGCACTTCTGTAAGTGGGAGAGGGTGAAACGCCGTGCTTTTTGAGCCGCAGCAAAGAGCCCCCAGGCATTGACTTCACCATCTTTTTTCTTCGGAAGAAGTGCTTTCTTCTGCGCGGGAAGTCGGCCGAGGCTACCTTGAAAGGCTTTGTAATTCGCAGCGGAGACTGAGCCATCTGAAGTGGCGAGCTTGGCAAAGAAAAGATTCCGCACGGTAGGAATCATGGCGGCTTTCACGAGGCCGACGGCGCTTTCATTTTTAGAAAGCTGAGCATCAATGAGTTCGATAGCTCGGCCTGCATTTCTCCCTTCGAGGGCACGGGAAATTTCCCAGATGACGCCTTTGTGTGTGAGCGGAACCATGGTCTGGACATCTTCGACGGTGACTTCACGACGTTCTGGGCCTAGGTAAAGGTCGAGCTTTTCTAGCTCACCGTTGATCTGTCTCGTCTCCGCTCCCGCGAGCTGGACGAAGGTGGCAAGGGCATCGCCGCTCAGCTGCAGGCCTTTTTCTTTCGAAACACGAGTCACCATGACCGCGACTTCTTCTTCCCAGCCGTCGCGTGAAACATCGATCTTATCGTAGCTCTTCATCTCCGCGTTTTTATGGAGCCATTTATAAAAGGCGCGCCGCTTATCGAGACCAGTCGTGCTGAGGAGAAAGATCACCCCTTGAGGGAGCCCCATTTTAAGGGTCTCGAGGATATTTTCGACCCCCGCTTTGGCACGTTCGGCCTCGCTGGTGCGATCGGTCCCGCAAAAGGTGGCGCCTTTCAGCCAAACGACCTTATCACCGCCGAAAAATCCCATCGTCTGAAGTCCTTCCACCACCTGCGCTGAGATCGAGTTTGCGTGCTCTGCGTTATCAGCCTGTCCTTCGATGACCTCGTTGGCAAATTCGTCTCCACCCTCTGGCTTCAGTTCCTCAAAAAGAGCGAGCGCTTCCTCAGAAACGCGGCCCTCATCAGTGCCGGTGACGACGTAGATTGACATGGGAATTCAATACTCATTCCAAATCTCCACCGCAAGCAAAGCCCGCAATGATGAATAAAAGGCATTTCTGTCACTATAAAAGATCTCCGATTTTGGCGCTCTTCGTGCTATACACATTGGGCATATGAAAAGCATGTCCCCAATCCTATTTTCTTGCGCGCTTGTGGGCTCCTCTCAGGGGGCCTTGATTATCACGGGCGTGATTGACGGTGTTCTCACAGGAGGACTTCCGAAAGCGATCGTACTGACAGCAACGACAGATGAGGCAGATCTCTCAATTTTTGGAATTGGCTCTGCAAATAATGGAGGAGGCACAGATGGAGAAGAGTTTACGCTTTCAGGGGCGGTGATGGCTGGTGACATCATTGTGGTTGCGTCAAATGCGACTAGTGAATCTTTCTTCACCGATAACTACTTAGGTTTGCTCACATTTACGAGCGGCTCAGCTTCTATAAATGGAGACGACGCGATTGAGCTATTTCAATCTGGATCGGTGATCGATACTTACGGTGATCCGAATACGAACGGCGATGGCGAGACATGGGACTATACCGATGGGTATGGCGTTCGCACTGGCGGAACTGCTGGGGCTTTTGATCAAGCCAATTACAATTCCGTATTTCAGGGTCTGGACGGTCAAGATGAGGCGACTCAGGCGGCTACGATACAGACGGCCTTTGGTTTCACGCCTGTTCCTGAGCCTTCATCCGCTCTTTTGAGCGGACTGGCTCTACTTGGGCTATTACGCCGCCGTCGCTAGGAGACTCTTTTCTGCTGATCTTTAAAAACCGTCGCTCCCCTTCCTGGGAGTGGCGGTTTTTTTATTCTCAGGAGGCTTCGGAGCGTGTGAGCCAATCACCATTGGCGACGATTTCGTAGTCGTCGATGCCTTTGAGCCATTCGTAAATCCAGACCTCTTTCGGTCCTTCCGCGAGCTGGACGCTTGCTTTGATGCGGTGGTATTCGCCGGGACGATCATCCGCTCCCCGGCCAATACCTTCGAAGGCGTCGAGTTCGGCAAGCAGAGCATCAGAGATTTGGTAGACTTCGCCTTTGACCACGCCATCGCCGGTGAGGACTAGGCCAGGATACCAGTCGATGGCGACGAGAGTGCCGGGCACGGTCGCTGGACCTAACCAATCAGCATCTTTCATCCGCCAATCATTGGACGCGCCCTTACGCAGGGCGCCGTAGACAAAAAGGAGATTACTCATCGGGAGTCTCTTCTTCCACAGGCTGCTTCATGATTTCCTCCAGCTCGAGTCTGAGTTCATCGAGACCCGTTTCCTGATCGGCGGAGATCGGAAGGATTTTGACCTTTGGAAAGCGCTGCTGGAAGTAGATGAGATTCTGCGCGGACTCCTCAAGATCCATTTTATTGGCGACGACGAACCATGGAAATGCTGAGAGCTCCTCATCATACATCTTGATCTCCGTGCGGAGAGTCTGGACGTCTTCGATGGGATCACGCCCTTCACTTCCAGCCATATCGACGACGAAAATGAGGACACGGCAGCGGGTGATATGGCGGAGAAATTCGTGACCAAGGCCGCGGTTATCGTGCGCTCCTTCGATGAGTCCGGGTATATCTGCGAGAGTGCAGCGGAGGTGACCGGAGAGCTCTACGACGCCAATCTGCGGAGTAAGAGTAGTGAAGGGGTATGAGGCGACTTTAGGTTGCTTGGCAGAGAGCTTTCCAAGCAGGGTGGACTTTCCCGCATTTGGGAATCCCACAAAGCCAGCATCAGCAATGCGGCGGAGCTCGAGATAGAAGACGCCCTGACCAGCTTCGGTGCCGAGCTCGCGCTCTTGTGGGACTTGATTTGTCGAAGAACGGAAGTGGAAGTTTCCACGGCCGCCTTTTCCTCCTTCTAAGAGGACGACTTCCTGGCCGTGCTCGGTGAGGTCAATGACGGGTTCGAGGTCGACCCCTTCTTCGGAGCGCTCCAGCTGGACGGCATCACTGACTGTCTCAGCATTACTCCGGTAGATGACGGTGCCGGGAGGGACGCGACCGATTTTGGTCTTTCCATTTTTTCCGTGCCGTTTCCAGGACTGACCTTGGGCCCCGTGCTCTGCGTGGAGCTTAGGATCGTAGTGGAAGGCGCGGAGGTTATCGGTATTTTCATCCACGCGGATGATGACGCTGCCGCCATCACCACCGTCGCCGCCATCAGGGCCACCACGGGGGACGTATTTTTCTTTACGGAAGCTAACAATGCCGTGGCCACCATCGCCGGCTTGGCAGTGGATACGGACGTGATCTACGAAACTTTTTTGTCCTTTCATCGCTGGGTCTAGGTCTTGCCAAAGGCTTTCATGAGACACACCTCGAGCGAAAGAGCTTCGACGACGTTCGTCTCGGAGAGGCGGCGGAGTTCTTCCACTGCGCCGACACGGCGAAGAAGTCCATCTAAATGTTCGTTCTCCGCCGCAGATAGGAGCGTTTCACGATATTCGGGAAACTCAAGACCGATCCCACCCGCTTTTGCCCGGACGAGGTCGCCGACCCATGAAAGGAGGGTGTCGATGATGCGGGAGCGGGCGCCATGATACTCGGCCGCGGTCTGGGCTTCATACATTTTCTCCCGGCGTTCGAGCCAGTCACCCTCGGAGGCATTTTTATAAATGGCGGACTCTTCTTTAAAGGCAGCGGCGTTTCGCTTTGCGATGACTTCCTTGTGCTCTTGAAGGAGTGTTTCGAGGCCAGCTTTGACCAAAAGACCGGCATCTAAGGTGCCAAGTCCTTGGCGAGTGACTTCATCTAGCACGGTTAGGAGGCGAGTGACCTCTTCTTCGCGAGCCGCGTCGGCAGGCTTGGTGAGTGCTAAGTGGACGCAGCGTGACCAGATAGTCGGTAAGAGGCGCTCCGGTTCGGAGGAAAGCAGCAGCAGGAGGCTCTGCTGGGGCGGTTCTTCCAGGGTCTTGAGGAAGGCATTCTCGGCAGACTCATTCATGCGGTCGGCATCGACGATCACTCCGATCTTCCATTTCCCGCTAGGGGCAGATTGGTTCATCATCTTTTCGATATCGCGCATTTCATCGACGCGGATCTGACGAGACTTCGAACGTGGGCGCACGACGCGGGTGAACTCTCCCTCGACTTCATCCAGAGTGGGGATTTCCTTAGCGACAGGCTCACCCCAGAGATCAGCGCCTCCGTCATCAGCTTCGCCATTTAAAAGGTCTGCCATTTGGGCAGCGAGCCTCTCTTTCCCAGAGCCTCGAGGTCCGGTGATGAGAAAGGCGTGCGCCAGACGCTCGCGCTCATGAGCGGAGGTAACGAGTTCAAAGGCTTTCTCTTGGGAAAAAGGCACAGGCAGTTCTTAGAGAGAGCCGTGCTTTTGAGCAAGGTCTTTGAGAAAGGCGAAATCTGGAGAATGTCGAAAATGAATTTTATTCATGATCACTATCGATGAACCATTTTCATGTTTGGCATAAAGCACGCTCTATCAGCCCGAACTTCAATTTCATTCACGATTTTCATGAACGATTCTGCTCCATCTGAAAAACTCAATATGGTGAACTTTAAAAGTCCCGCCATTCGGACGCTCCACTTTACGTGGTTTGCCTTTTTCCTGACATTTGTGCTCTGGTTTAGTCACGCCCCCATGAGGGATTCTATCATGGGTGCCTTTGATCTAACGAAGGCTCAGTGGAAGGCACTTCTTATTTTGAATGTCGCCCTGACCATTCCGTCCCGGATTTTAGTCGGGATCTTGGTCGATAAATTCGGCCCGCGCCTGACTTACAGCATTATGCTGATGACTGGTGGTGTGCTTTGTTCGCTTTTCGCGATTTCAACTTCGTATGAAATGCTCACTTTGACTCGTTTCCTCATGGGCTTTGTAGGAGCTGGTTTTGTCATCGGAATTCGGATGGTAGGTGAGTGGTTTCCTGCTAAGCAGGTGGGACTGGCCGAGGGGATTTATGGAGGCTGGGGAAACTTTGGTTCTGCCGCAGCGGCCATGAGTTTGCCAACTCTCGCCATATTCTTCGGGGGTGAGAATGGATGGCGCTATGCGCTCTTTAGTATTTCCGCGATCGCCTTCATTTACGGTTTTATTTTCTACCGCTCGGTACGGAATACTCCGAAAGGCTCTACCTATTTTAAGCCCAAGAAAGCAGGGGGGCTGGAAGTGTCTAACAAGCGTGATTTCTACTTCCTGCTCGCGATGAATGTTCCCATGTATGCCGCGCTGGCAGTCTTAGCATGGAAGCTCTCACCGACTGGGGTAAACCTACTCCCACAAACCGCAGTCACGGTGATCTATCTCGCTCTGGCCGCTCTCTTCGTTTTCCAGACTTCGCAGATTATTAAAGTGAATAAGGAAATGCTGAAGACTGGCAGCGTGCCGGAATATCAGCGTTATTCTTTCCGTCAGGTTGCCATTCTCGATATCAACTATTTCATCACTTTCGGCTCTGAGTTGGCCGTGGTCTCCATGCTTCCGGGATTCTTTGCCGACACCTTCGGTCTTCCGATGACTCAGGCTGCGCTGCTAGCTTCCGGTTTCGCCTTTATGAATCTCGTGGCACGTCCTAGCGGTGGTTGGATGAGTGATAAGTTCGGCCGTCGTCGCACCATGATCATCCTACTGGCTGGACTGGCCATTGGTTACCTCACTCTCGGGCAGATTTCTGGAGTCTGGCCCATTGCTTTAGCGGTTATCGCGACCATGTGCTGTTCTTTCTTCGTTCAGGCGGGTGAAGGGGCGGTCTTTGCCATGGTGCCACTGATTCAGCGCCGGATGACGGGGCAGATTGCGGGCATGGCTGGAGCCTACGGAAATGTGGGTGCGGTGACCTTTCTGACCATCTATTCCTTTGTTGATGCGTCGACCTTCTTCAATGTCATTGCGGCCTCATCCGTGATGGGCTTTATCGCCTCCTACTTCTTACAGGAGCCAAAAGGCCACGTCTCAGAGGTGAATGAAGACGGCACGGTAGAACTCATTGAGGTGAGTTAACTCTCACTTCTTCTGTTCATTTTATCAATTTTGTCTGAAAAGACATTCGGCAGCAGCTCCCTGACAAAGAGCTGCTGTCTCACTTTCTGGCCCTATGCATTTACGCGGAGATATTCAGACCACCATCGGTCAAGCCACCCATACGGGACCGAAAGAAAAAAATGAAGACTCTCTCGGGGTGCGAATCCCCAGAGATGAAACGCTAGCCACAAAAGGGATCGCGGCCGTTATCGCTGATGGTGTCAGTGCCGCTAGTGCGGCTAAAGAGGCCAGCGAAGCCGCAGTCTTGGGCTTCCTCACGGACTACTATGAAACACCAGAGCCATGGGAAGTGAAGACGGCGGGCCAGCGTGTGCTGAGTGCCCTGAATCGCTGGATGTTTTCTCAGGGACTTGGCTATCACAGTCAGGAAAAGGGCTTTGTTTGCACCTTCACCGCTCTCGTATTAAAAAGCCATACCGGACATCTCTTTCACATCGGAGATTCTCGACTGTATCGTCTCCGCAAGGGCACGCTGGAACAACTCTCCAGTGACCACTCTACGCAGGTCTCGGCCCAGACTTCCTATCTTACTCGGGCGCTCGGGCTCGTCTTTAACCCGCAGATCGACTACCGCACTTTTGATCTTCAGCTTGGTGATGTCTTTCTACTCAGCACGGACGGAATTCATGATGAACTCTCTGAGTCGAAAATCCGGATGGTCCTGAAAGCATTTGAGCCACAGGAAGCTGCGGATGCCTTGGCCAAGGCTGCTGAAAAAAGCACCGATAATCGCTCCTGCATGGTCGTGAAAATCGATAGCCTTCCGGATTCTAATAAAGATGAGGTCTTCCGTCGCCTGGCCCAGCTTCCATTTCCTCCAGATCTTTCTCCCGGAATGGAACTCGACGGCTATCGGGTTGATCGAGTTCTCACGGCGACAAAAAATACCCAGCTCTACCTCGTCACCGAGCAGGATAGCGGACGGCAGCTCGTGATGAAGACGCCCTCTGTTTCCTTCAGTGATGATCCATCGTACTTAGAGCGCTTCGCCCTTGAAGAGTGGATTGGGCTGCGGACTCAGCATTTGAATCTGGTGAAGGTGATTAAGCCGAATCAGGCCCGCACTCGTTGTTACTACCTGCTGGAATTTGTCCAAGGGATCACTCTTTCTCGCTGGTGTGATGCGAATCCAAATGCTGGCCTTGAAGACGTCGTGGCCATCGTGAGTCAGATCATCGATGGGGTCCGTGCGCTGCACCGGAAGGATACCCTGCATCAGGATCTCAAGCCGGACAACATTCTCGTCCTCCCCGGGCCGGTCGTGAAAGTTATCGACTATGGTTCGTGCCACATCGGAGGTATTTCCGAGATTGCCTCACCCTTTGAGCGTCATTCCGCTTTGGGGACGATTGACTTTTCTGCCCCAGAATACCGTTACGGCTCACGGCCGACATCGAAGTCAGATCTCTTTTCTATCGCAGCGATCACTTATTACCTGGTTACTCGGCAACAGCACCCTTTCGGGGAAGCTTGGGAAAAGGCTCAGTCACTACGAGACTTCACCACCTTAAGTTATATCAGCGCTACTCGCCATAATCCCATGGTCCCGCTCTGGTTTGATGCCGCGTTGAAGAAAGCGCTCTCTCCAACGCCTGCTGCCCGCCCCGAAACGATGTCTGAGTTCCTCGCGAATCTTAAAAATCCAGACTACTCGCTTTTGGGGAAAGAAGCGCTCCCATTTATGGAAAGGGATCCTGTCCTTTTTTGGAAAATTTGCTCAGCTCTCCTCCTGCTGATTATGATTCTGAGTCATGTCTTGAGATAGTTTCACGCATTAATAGCTATCTCTAATTTCGTTCATACTAGCATGGCCCGTTCTCTGCATACAGGCGGATTCACCATCCAAGCAACCTATGGCAGAGTCATCTAAGGATAAAATAAAGTACGGTCTTCTGAAGTTCATCGATGTTTCAGGATTCAAAGTTTTCGATCCTCCAGTACGTCTCATTTTTGGAGAAGACCCGCAGAAGCAGATCCGAGATATCGCCAAGTTTATGGTCTTGCCCATGGTCTTTGTCCTCCTCTGTATTTTTACTTGGAACTTCCTCGCTCCTACTCACAAGACAAAATCAGGTGCGGTTCCTACCCCTGCGAAAGTCTGGGATGCATACAAAGATAATCGACGGTTTGATGAGCGGGAGAACGAAAAAGAAGAAGCTTTCGCTCTTACTGGAGAAGAGCGGGAAGCTGAAATCGCCGCCGTGAAAGCCGAGCTCGTTGAGTTAGAAAAGAAATCTACTGAGCTTCAGAAGCTTTCTGATGAAGCGACTAAAGTCGGGCAGGCAAAGATCGATAACGCCATTGCCCCTATCAAAACTCAATATGATGAGCTAAACGCCAAGTTTCGTGAAGAACGTAAAGAGCGAAAGGCTGAGCTGAATTCACTCGCCGAGAAGATTGCTGAAAAACAAGCGACGACGGATGAACTCATCACTGCGGTGAAAGCTGATCGCACTGCTACTGATCAAGAAAAGACTCTTCTCAAGGATCTCAAAACGAAAATGGATGATATCCGTTCTGATCCTCCCGAAGAAATTAAAGCGGCTCAGCTGGCAGCGAATAAAGTGGCTGATGAAGTGCAGCACTACAAAAAGCGACTCGACTACCTCACTTCAGGAAACCGTGAACTCAAGGTCGTAAAGCTGGAGGAAAAAATTGCTGCGGATCAATCCGAACTCGTAGCCGCCGCCGATCCAAAGGCCATTCTTAAAGAGGCAAAGTCAGTTGTCAGTAATGAGGAGAAAATCGTAAAGACAGCCGAGCAGGACTATCCTCGCACTGCCACCATTTTCTGGCAGACGAGACGATCTATCGCGACCGTATTTGTCGGCTTCTTCATCGCCGCGATCGTTGCAATTCCTCTTGGCATCATGTGTGGGCTGAATCGTATCATCATGGCTTGTCTCACCCCCATTATCTCAATTTTCCGACCGGTATCTCCGGTAGTATGGCTTTTGATTTTCCAGATCATCGTCGGGGCCTTTTTCCCAGATCCAGAGACTCACTGGCTCTTCAAGACTCTGAACAATGACACCATACTCTGGGGTCTTCTTCCAAACCCGATTGCCTTTCTTCAGACGAACCCAGCCATGATTTTCTCGGCCTGCACCGTTGCGATGTGCGCTCTCTGGCCTGCGCTTGTGAATACGGCGCTCGGTGTTTCTGCCATCGATAAAGATCACATGAATGTGGCTCGCGTGCTGAAACTCGGTTTCTGGTCCCGTCTTTTCAAGATCGTCATTCCTTCTTCTCTCCCGCTGGTCTTCGCTGGTCTTCGGATTTCTCTCGGAGTGGGCTGGATGGTTCTCATCGCTGCGGAAGCGCTTTCCTCATCCGATGGTCTTGGGAAATTCGTTTGGGATGAATACCAGAATGGTTCTTCACAGTCCTTTGCTAACATCATCTTGGCCTGCTTCATTGTTGGAATCATCGGCTTCTTCCTCGATCGGATCATGATCATTCTCCAACGCCTCGTCTCTTTCGATGACGGTTCCGCTACCGCTTAATTTTGAAACATCTCACTGACTAAAACGATGAGCTATTTAGAAATTGATCAGGTTGATGTGTCCTTCGGCCCAGTGTCAGATCGCACGCACGTGCTCTCAGATATTAATCTCTCGGTGAAGGAGAATGAATTTGTCGCCGTCATTGGGTTTTCTGGAGCAGGGAAGTCGACTCTGATGTCACTACTCGCTGGCCTTCAGGAACCGACGAAAGGGGAAGTACGAATGAACGGAGAGGTCATTAAGGAGCCAGGCCCTGACCTTGGGCTCATGTTCCAAAATTACTCTCTTCTTCCTTGGCTTACGGTGAATGAAAATATCCGCCTCGCGGTAAAAACAGTGTTCCCTAAGCTCAGCAAAAAAGAGATTACCGATAAGATCGGCCACTACGTCGATATGGTGAAGCTCTCCCATGCTGGCGATAAGCTTCCTCATGAACTCTCCGGTGGCATGCGCCAGCGGGCTTCGCTAGCTCGGACGCTTTCGCTAGATCCGAAGGTTCTCTTACTTGATGAGCCCCTCTCCGCTCTTGATGCGCTGACTCGTTCTGAACTTCAGGATCAAATTCTCAATATCTGGGAAACGGACAAACGAACCGTCGTCATGATTACCAATGACGTGGATGAAGCGGTGCTCATGGCGGACCGGATCGTCCCTCTCACCATGGGACCTTCTGCTACTTTGGCGGAGGAATATAAAGTATCCATGGAACGTCCGCGCGATCGTCAAACTCTCAACGATCATCCTGAGTTCATGCGACTCAAATCTGAAATTACGAATTTCATGATGGGGCTCAATAAGGAATCAAAGGAACTTGCCAAAGGCAGCCTCATTCCCATGCCGGATATTCGTCCGAAGGACTTCTCTCTCCCGACGGCTCGCCCTCGCCTGAAGAACAAGCAGAGCCAGCCTACCAGCGCAGCCTAGTCTCATTCGTTAATTTTTTCTTTTCCATTCTGACTCACCAAGCACATGAGCTCTCTAGAACTTCTCGAAGACCCAAAAATTCGTCGCTCAGTCGAAATTTCAAACCTCGTCAAAGAATACCCAAATCCTTACGGCGAGGATTTCCGGGTGGTGGAAGACTTTAATCTCAACATTCAAGAAGGGGAATTCATCTCACTCATTGGCCACTCTGGTTGCGGCAAGTCCACCGTTTTAACTATGTTGGCTGGTCTCAATGAAATCTCTGATGGCGGGATCATCGTTGGTAATAAAGAGATTGATGGCCCAGGGCCAGATCGTTCAGTGGTCTTTCAGGCTCCATGCCTGATGCCATGGATGAATG
Source organism: uncultured Verrucomicrobiales bacterium (assembly GCA_937958875.1). Classification (GTDB taxonomy): domain Bacteria; phylum Verrucomicrobiota; class Verrucomicrobiia; order Verrucomicrobiales; family Akkermansiaceae; genus SW10. The sequence continues at coordinate 15,107 of CALGMJ010000156.1, forward strand.
CCTTTCAGAACGTCATGCTCGGCGTTAAAAATGTCTATCCCCACGCAACTAAAGCGGAGCGGAAACAGATTGTGGAACATTCCCTTTCAGTGGTGGGGCTCGGAGATGCGATGAAGAAGTATCCCAAGGAAATGTCCGGTGGAATGCAGCAGCGGGTCGGTATCGCGCGTGCCATCGCACTACAGCCGAAGGTTCTCTTACTGGATGAACCTTTTGGGCGTCTTGACTCCCTCACTCGTATGGAACTTCAGGACGTCATTATTGACATTCTCGCTCGTGAAAAAATGACAGCGATGATTGTGACCCACGATGTCGATGAGGCCGTTTTTATGGCTGACCGTTGTGTCATGATGTCAAATGGTCCTAAAGCAGGCGTCGGAGAAATCCTCGAGATCGATTTCCCTCGTCCACGAAACCGCGAAGAAATTTTCAACGACCCAAAATTCTTCCAATACCGCGAACACCTCCTCGCCTTCCTCGAACAAAGAGCTCCTATCAAAAGTGGAACTCGTACTTTCGCCAATGGCGACTACATGGGCTTCGTGAACAAAGAAGGCAAAGAACTAGAGCTAGCGGCTCAAGAGCAAGCAACTCTTGTTGCGGGCTCGGCGGTGGCATAACTCATTTTTCCTGCCGAAGCTTGTCGATGAGTTCTTCCGCTGCCTCAGGTGAAATATGGAAATCATTGTAGCGGACGACTCCTTTTTTATCGATGATGATCACCCATGGGGTTCCGCCAGTGCGGTAATTTTTCATCAATAATGATTTCTCATTTCTCTTTCCACTGTGGCCCATGGGGATGGTGAAATCGTATCGCTTCGCCATTTCCTTCACTCTCTTTGGTGGGTTCGATCCGAATCCTTCAAAGACTGTTTGAATGGCAACGAAAGCGACATCGTCAGCCTTCTCATAGCGTTTTCCCATTTTTTTCAGCGTGGGGAATCCATGTTTATGACAGCCAGGGCACCAAGACTGGAAGCAATAGAGATAAAGCACTTTTCCATTGAAGTCAGCGGGACTCAAATTCGTTTTCCCTTTGGGGAGCTGAATCCAATCTGAGGCACCCCATTCGCCTGCTTTTTGATTCAGAATACCTCGTTCTTTCGCCTGGCTAGAAGTAGCGAGGAGTAAGCTGATGAGAGTCAGAATGAGGGCGGAGGAACGCATTTTTCCAGTCATACAGGTATGAGTTACTCCGGCCTTATCTTATTTCCTTTTCTTAGAAAAGAAGCTGAATGGATGAGATGACCCCGTCTATGATGATCTTCTGGTTCAACTCTTTAGATCTTTCACAACCGGGTATTGCTTGAATTGGCCTGGCTTTATTGAGTGGCACGCTGTTTGCGGATTTGAGCCATGGCTTCCTCAAGTTTGATTGCGAGGGATGGTTGTTGTTTTTTAAGAATGCCGAGCGCTTCTTTGAGTTTGAAAAATGCAGGTTTGAAGTCGGGAAAGATACTTGCGCTTTCTAGGTAGAGCTGCAGGGATTGGTCATCCTGGCCAGTCATTTCAGCAACGTGTCCTTCGAGGTAAATGTCACGAGCATCTAGAAAATTCCCTAAATCAGTTTTGGCTTTTTCCGTGGAAAACTGGGAATCAAAGAATGAAATGTCCGTTCCGGCAATGGCCCGATGATCTGCAAAAAGTTGAGCCATGCGTTTAGGAACGTTGTTGTTTTCTGGGCGATCCTCACTTGAGTAAACTAAGTATGGTGCACGCCAGCTTACGATAGGGCGGTCGTCGCTATTGATCTCATCACTTTGTTCACAAAATCGGACTAATTCTTCGTTCGACATCAGCAGGGTGCCTGCGAAATCGAGCGAATCGCGGAGGGC
>CALGMJ010000157.1 GCA_937958875.1 uncultured Verrucomicrobiales bacterium
TACGGCATTTACGACCTCGCCCACAACGAAGGGTGGGTCAGCGTAGGAATTGATAAGGACACGGCAGAATTTGCGGTAGAATTGTTGCGTCGATGGTGGCGTGAAATGGGCAGTCCCCTTTATCCCGGAGCGAAGAAATTACTCATCACGGCAGATGGTGGTGGAAGTAACGGGAGTCGGGTGCGCTTATGGAAAGTCGCGCTGCAAAAATTTGCTGAGGAAACCGGGATGGAAATCCAAGTCTGCCACTATCCGCCTGGAACGAGTAAATGGAATAAGATTGAGCATCGGATGTTCAATCACATGAGCATGAATTGGCGTGGTCGGGCTCTCGCAACACGAGAGATCGTGGTTAATCTCATTGGAGAAACCACCACGAAAGCAGGACTCAAGATCAAGGCTGCATTGGACGAGGGGATTTATCCAACCGGAATCAAAATATCAGATAAAGAGATGAAAAATTTGAAGCTAACACGAGATGATTTCCAGCCAGCATGGAACTACACATTGTTACCATAGTGAATATTTATTTTTTCGCGATTCCTTAGATCATTTTTGAAAGCAGCGGGATATCGGAGGCATTAAAGCACTCCCCTTATTCAGGAGTTGGCAGAGGAGGAAAGGGAATGGATAATTCACGGTTAGAGGTCAGAGAGGGAGCAAACTCGTTCTCTCTTGCGGAGAAGGACTTTCAGCAACTGAAGATTTGAGTCATGTGGTATGATCAGAGCAACCGGATCGGACGAGAGGCTTTCGAGAGCTTGTTACGAAACTGGTTACAACTTGAATCTAAATTCATGACTGAAACCAACAAAAAACCCTGCAATCTATTGATTTGCAGGGCCTTGAAAAGCTGGCGGACCGGGAGGGATTCGAACCCTCGATACCATTTCTGGTATACTCCCTTAGCAGGGGAGCGCTTTCAACCACTCAGCCACCGGTCCGTGTCGGTGAAGGTTGACGGGGCGGATATAAACTCGTCTTCGGAATTTCGTCAATGGATGTTTTTCAAGTTTCTTAAGATTTTCTCCATGGGCGTATGAGAAGAGGCTGAAGGGGGAGTGATTTGCTGAAAAAATTCGAATTTGTCTCAATAAAAGAGATTTTTTTTGCGTCGAAGTATTTTGAACAGAGCCACTTTAGTTGTCTGTTTTCTAGCCCCTTCCCAAATATATTTTTATGCAATCTGGAAATTTCGACAATATCATCAGTCTTTATCTCGATGAAATCGGTAAGACCGATTTATTAAGTCCAGAGGAGGAGTTAGATCTCGCTAAGAAGACGGTGGCTGGGTGTCAGATATCCCGAGATCGGCTTGTGCAGGCGAATTTGCGTTTGGTAGTGAAGTTGGCTAAGGAATACGCCGACTCAGAAATTCCTCTAGCAGATCTCATTTCGGAGGGGAATATCGGTCTCATTAAAGCGGTAGAACGCTATGATCCGACAAAGGGAGGACGGCTTTCATCCTATGCGGTGTGGTGGATTCGGCAGGGGATCAATCGAGCCTTGGCTTATCAGGGAAAGGTGATTCGTCTGCCGGTTCATGTGATGGAGAAGATTAGCCGAGTGCGCCGTATCCGGGCGATGATGGCAGCTGAGTTAGGACGGGAGCCAAATGATGAAGAGCTTTCTGATGTTTTAGGGATTTCTCGGAAAAAATTGACTCTGCTTCAGGTGACCTCACTTTCCCCGGCGTCTCTGGATGCTCCATTGAACGATGGGGAGATGACGAGTTTGGCAGAAATCATTGGAGATGAAGATCGTAAAAATCCTGATGAGGAACTGAATAATAAGATTTTACGTAAGGAGTTGCGAGGGCTTTTGGGGCTGCTCGATGAGCGAGAGGTTCGTGTGATTGTGGCGCGGTTTGGCTTAAATGACGAAAGAGCACTGACTTTAGAGGAAATTGGAGCTCAGTTCGGGATCACGCGAGAACGGATTCGTCAGATCCAAAAAGGTGCTCTTGAGAAGATGCGTGATGCGCTCCGGAGAAAAGATTCACCGAAACCAATTCCTTTTAAATGCGCTTCATTCTAGGGTTCCATTCTCTTCTGTGCGGAGAGGACGGATCTCATGAATATTCGCATTTATGCTGCTGGGAAACCAGCTCTGAAGTATGCTCGAGCGGGAATCGAAGAGTATTTAAAACGTCTTCGTCGTTATGCGAAGATTGAGCTGATTTATCTCAAGGCGGGGGCTTCTGAGGTGGTTTCGGCTGATTTGTTGGCGCGATCTGAGGGGAGTTATCGGATTGCGCTCGATGAGCGGGGGGCTCGCTGGACGACGGGGGATTTTGTAAGAAAGGTGAATGCGTGGGAGATGGAGCCTGGAATCAAGACGATTTCTCTCCTGATTGGCGCTTCTGACGGGCATACAGAGGAGCTGAGGGAGCGTTGTGATGCGACTTGGGCCTTATCACCGCTTACTTTACAGCACGAACTTGCCTTGGTCGTTCTACTGGAGCAGGTTTACCGTGCTTATACGATCAAGCGTGGTGAGCCGTATCATCGCTAGAAAAGCGGCGGATTTTTTCTCAAAATCGAGGGACAAGTTTCTCGGCTACTTACGTTAGTTCAGTGTAAAGACACCTATTACTAGTTATGAAAATCCAAAATCGTTCCAAAAATCGTCCGTTCCGGGGGCTTGCTCGCGGGTTTAGTCTCTTTGAAATGGTGATCGTGATGGGAATTATCGGCGTGATCCTCGGAGGTGCTATCTACAGTATGGGGAAGATCGGTGAATCAGCTCGAATCACCGCTGTGGATGGAAACTTTGTCTCTCTCAAGAATGGTTTAGAGGCATATCGGACTAATGGCCGCCGCTACCCATCTCAGCAGCAGGGGCTTGAAGCTCTAATTGAGAAGCCTAGCAGTAGTCCACAGCCGAAACGCTGGAGCCAGATTCTTGATGATCCAGATAAGCTCATCGATCCTTGGGATACAAAGTATGAGTATAAATACCCAGGTTCTAAAGATCCATCGAGTCCTGAAATTATCTCAGCAGGTCCGGATAAGCAGTTTGGCACTGATGATGATCTAAGTAGTCAGGACTAATTTTTTAACGATCCTGTTTTTCTAATCTTATGCAGATTAAAGCTCCATTGTCTTCAGCTCCTCTTCGGAGGGGCTTTAGCCTTTTGGAGCTTGTTTTTGTTCTCTCACTGGCGGTGCTTCTCATTGGGATTGGGCTTTATAATCTAGCGGCTCCAGAAATTGAGAAGGAACTCCGTCAGGAGCATGCTAAGGTGGAGGATCTGGTGCTTCAGGCTCGGACTCTGGCGGTGAGTTATCAGCAGCCTTTTGTCGTCATTATTCAGGAGGACCGAGTGCAGATGCAACCGCAGGCGAAGCCTGAGGTCGCTGGAGCGGGAGATGAGCGGGAGGATCTGCCGGCAGGAGGGTTACAATCACTAGCGAGCCAGTCTTGGCCTCGTCAGGAGAATTTTGAAGCCGGCTATAAGGTCGAGGTGGCGCGCTGGGGCGAGGAGGGCTATCGTGTCATTACCGAGCGAAATCGAGTCGAATGGATTTTCGAGCCTAACGGACTTTGTGAACCCATTGAGATTCGGCTAACTCAAGATCATACTCAGAGCTATCTCAGCCGGAAGTATCATCCATTGACCGGCCTTGCGGAGGATGAAGAAATGGTCGTAACTACGAACTAAGAAGGCTCTCAGATTTAGAAAAATTGATCATTATGAAACGTCTCACTCGTCAGCCAAAATTACGCAAAGGATTTCTCCTTATGGAGGCTATTCTAGCGCTGCTGGTATTCTCGGTGATGGCGGTTTCTCTTACTCAGACCCTCGCTTCGATTCAGCGGACTTCGCGGGCGGTTCAGGATAATATGCTCATTGCTCGACTGCTCGATAGTAAGCTGACTGAGGTTTTGACTTTAACCAGGCTAGAGGAGGGTGATGTTATTGAGGATAATGATGAGATTCAGGGGCAGATTCGGACGGTGGTCGAGCCTCTGGAGCTGGAGAATGAGGAAGGGGTAGTGCTGACGAATATGTTTAAAGTGACCATTACCGCACTCTGGCGTCAGGACGGGCAGGATCAGGAATATCAGGTGGAGGGCTGGCGGAACAGTCAGTTGTATCGTCAGTAATGAAAATTTTACCGAAAAAGACGGCGACTGGCTTCACTCTCTTAGAGGTGGTGTTAGCGCTTGCGATCGCGGGTTTTATGCTGCGTGCGGTTTTTGTCATGGCGGACATGACTATTCGTACGACGAGTACCTTGGTTGAGGTTCAGAGCAGTAGTGTCACCCGCGATGCTTTTTTTAACCTGATGAAACGGCATTTTACGTCATTACCGGGGAATTCTCGGATGGAGCTGACTTTTCAGGAAGATTCACGGGGAAGGTATCTTTCGGACATGACCTTTCAGGATGTCCCTACGTCATTTAACTGGGGAGGGCGGACCTTAGCCACGGAGGCCATGCGTATCTCTACTCGTCCTGATGTGGAAGGAACGTTGGAAATCGTGCTTTCCTACTACGATGAACGAATTTTAGACAATGGGGGAGAGCTCGCGGAGCAAGACATTGAGCCCATCGCTGAGATCGTTTTGTTAGAAAATGTCGTCTTTTTTGAGTGGAAAGTCGCAAACGCGCGGAATTTACGTTTCCCCTTTGATTGGAAAGATCAGCAGCTTACAAGTTGGGAATGGGAGTCTCGTAATCAACGTCCTGCACAAGTTGAGCTTCAGGTGAAATTTGGCGATTCTGAAGAGGTGATTCGCCGGGTTTTTTGGATTCCGACAAAGCGGAATCGAAATCAAAATAATAATAGAAGATAAAGCGAGCTAAGTACGGAGTCTATGAGAATTCACCACCATATTAGTTACAGGGAGCTCCAGAAGGGGTCTACTTTGTTGGCGGTTTTTTGGGTGATGGCTGTGATGGGGATGGCGGTGGTTGCCTCCATGCGAGTGGTTTCTTATCAAGTTGATGTCGTTGATTCTCAGCTTGGCGGTATTGAAGCTGCTCAGTTTGCTGAGCGAGGGATCGCAGTCGCGACTCATCGGAGTACCCAGCGTTGGGATCCGATCTTGCGCCAGACTTTTGAGGGTGGGGGATTTGAAGCGAAAATTATTTCGGAAGCAGCTCGTTTCGATATTAACTACATTCTCAGAGATCAGAATGAATCGGATCGGAAGCCACTCTTGAGAGCGATTTTTGATTACTGGGGGATCGATGATGGCGACGGAGATCTAATTGCGGACGCTCTTGTCGACTGGGTAGACCGGAATGAGCTGGAGGAGAATAATGGGGCTGAGGCTGACTATTATGAGAACTTGGGCCTGGAGGGTTATCCATTTAACCGTGAATTCTATAGTCTAGATGAGATGCGACTGGTGAGGGGAATGGATATTGTAGAGGCCGCGGAGCCCGAATGGCGAAATTGGTTTACGGTTTGGTCAAATAGCGGTTTGGATATCAATGCCGCCGATGTCGAACTGATCGAGGTTGCTCTTGCGACAGATCGAGAGAGCGCTCGTCAGATTGTTATTAAAGCGGATGGTCCAGATGGGGTTCGTTTTACCGAAGACGATGAGCAGGTCTCAACATCTGAAGCGCTTTCTTTTGCGGGCGGCTTTATTGATCAAGAGACTTTAGGAGCTCGAATTACTGCGGGAGGAGGCGGTGGTCAAAGCCAAGGAGGCGGGCAGGGACAGGGCGGCCAGGTCATGCGGATTGAGAGTGTCGGTTTTGTTGGTGATGTCCGTCGAAAAATTATTTTGATTGTCAATAGTATGTCATCACTACAAATCTTTGATCGTCGAATAGAATTTGTCCAATGAGCACCAAAAAAGGAGATAGTATTTTAATGATTCCCGGCGCTGATGGCTGGGAGCTTTGGTCAGGTTCTAATGCCAATGGTTTTTCTAAGCAGATCGAGACTGAGGCTTTGTTTGCTCTGGATGTAGATAAGATTCCCGGTGGGACCTTGAATTTTGCTCTTCCGGTTCGTCAGCTTTTGGCCCTGCCGATGAAAGCTCAGACGGATGATCTATCGCTTCTCGGAGATCTCGCGACGATGCATCTTGAGCGTAATGGGGTGCGGCCGATGTTAGATGGGGGTGAGCTAGCAGATTACTTTGTCTACGCGAGTGAGGGCTCAGATAGCATTCTGACTCCGGTCGTCTTGACTCCACCTGTTGAGGGGGAGCTGCCGCGGAAGAGCCCAGAGGCTTTTGATATCTCAGCTCGTTGTCTTCCTATGCCTCGAGGGAAAGTTGCGGTTTGGCGTGAGTTGGGGCGCTGGATTTTTGGCCTCGGAGACGGTGAGCGTATTCTTTATTTCCAATGCCTTCCCAGCGAGCAGCTCGATGAACGTGCAGGGCGTGATGTCCGGCTCGCTCTCACTCAGCTACAGCTACAGGGAGTTCTAGCGGAAATGCCTGATGAGATCATGCTGTGGACCACGGGAGGAGGGAGTGATCCGCGGCAGGAGGAAGTCGAGGCATTCGCTCGTGGAGTGGATCTCGTTTTAGATGCTGAGCCTAAGCCTGCCCCTCACTGGCCAGCACCGCCGAGTCGGCTTTTGCCAGCGGATGTGAGGGCGGAGCGCATGGAGCTGAAGGGGCGCCGGAATCGCAATATTATGGTCGCGGCCGGGCTGCTTCTTTATCTCGGTCTCATCGGTTTTCTCTTTCACCGTTACCAGAAGGCAGATGATCAAGCGGTTGCTCTTGAGCGTAAGGTTCAGGGGCTGGGGCCTGAAACGGAGGATCTTCTGCTCCATCAGGATAAGTGGGATGAGCTTGCTCCAGTGGTTGAATCCGAGTTCTACCCCTACGAGATCTTTCACCGGGTCGTGAATTCAGCCCCTCGTGGAGAAGGGATGCCTCTTCGTCTGCAGCAGGCTACCATCCTAAATCAATATCGAGAAAAGGATGGCCAACAATTCATTCAGCGTGAAATTGCCCTTCGAGGAAATGCCGCTGAAACAAAGGATGTTGGTTCTTTCAGTGAAACTTTACAGAAGAGCCCTGAACTCGATGCTTTCGATTGGTCCGTGCCTCCTGAACAAAAAGGAAGATCTGGCCGCTGGGAATTCAACTTTTCAGCTATCGTCCCTAATCAATTTTAACTTAGAACTCTACTTTATCTCAAACGATGTCTGATCGTGAAAAAAAACTCCTGACCTTTTTGTTGGTTACTCTTTTCCTTATTGGGAATTTCTTTGCCTTTGATCAACTATATCTTCCGAAGATGGCAGAAGTGCAGCGCCGAGAAGTGGCGGCGGAAGGGAAGCTGCTTAACGCTCGAAATGTCCTCGCGCAGGGTGATCAGTGGAAAAAGACTCTCGCCTGGCTGGAGTCAGCGGAAGGCCGTCCCGTATCTTATCAGACTGCTAACTCAAATTTACAGTCTTTCATTAAGCGTTCAGCTGATCGGCGGGGTCTCACCACTAAGAAAGAAGTCATTCTTGAGAAAGTGGACAGTGCGAACTACAGCCGTGCTCGTGTCCGTTACAAGGTCAATGGCGCGGAGCAGCAGATCCAGCAATGGGTGCTTGAAATCCATAAGCCACGTCAGCTCCAAGTGATTACGAAGTTTGATATCCAGCCCCAGAAGAATGACCTCACCAAAGCTGATTGTGAGGTCGAAGTTGAAAAATGGTTCGTTGCTGCAGACGAATTTTAGTCTCCCAAGCTTTATATAGTTAGATGAAAACAAGTTTCCTTACCTTTTGCCTCGTAGCCAGCACGCTCTCTGCTGTCGAGCCTCCTAAGAACTACAATAACAGTCGCTACTATCATCTCTTTCAGCGTTCTATTGTGACTGATAAGCCGGAGCCCATTGTAGAAGAGGAAGTAAAAAACGACCTCGAAGACTGGGTTTTGGTAGGTAGTCGAAAATCACCTACAAGTCAGGCGGTTACCATCGTCAACACGAAGGATCAGAGCCAACGTATTGCTATTCCTAGTAAGGAGGCGACGGACCTAGGGTTTGCGATTTTAGAACTAAAGCAAGATCCGGGAAATTTCACCCGCACGGAAGCTCACCTTCGTAAAGGGAGCTTCAAAGGATGGGTCAAGTATGATCAAAAATTCCTCACCGTTAAAAAAGCCAAGCCTCGCCAGGCAAATAATCGGAAGCCAAATCAGAGACCAAAGGTGAAGCGAGCCGCACAGAACAAGCCTCCCATTCCTGGTCTCCCTGGAGCGAATAATGCGAGTGCTAAAAAAACTACCAACAAAAGAAAGCCCCGGGTGCGTTATGTCCCCAAGCCCAAGAAGTAGGACTTCTGCACCATTTTACTTATTGCCTTCATGAAACGCTCTTTCGCGCTCCTCCTCACCCTGACTGTTTTCGCTCAGTTCTCCTTGGCTCAAACTCCGCCGACTCCGCGGCGGACACCTAATCAAATTCCAGGTCTTCCTCCCGCAGGTGGGGATAATGAACCTGCAGCTCAAGTCCCGCTTCCAGGCGGAATGAGTGGTAACGCAACTGGAGAGCTCGATCCTGATGCCATTGCGGTACCTGCAGGTCAAACAATTGAGTTTCCTAAGGCAACAGGTCTCGATGTGGCAGGGATGGTTTGGGATTATTCACGAAAGCGTGTGATTTTGAGCTCTGCAGCGAAAGACGTAGAGATCTTTTTCGTTCAGCGTGGGCCGATGACCAATCGAGAGGTCATGAAGATTCTTAAGGCCGCACTTGCCATCGAAGGACTCGCTTTAATTCAGGATCAGCAAGATTCATCGATTGTTCGGCTTTTACCCTCCACTCCAGTCACAAATACGGATTCGATTCCAAAGGCCTATATCGAAGATCCACTAGATCTTCCCGCGACTGATGAATTAGTCACGTATCGGATGCAGTTTAAAGCGCTCGATCCAGAAGAGGCTTTACGCATTTTTCAGTCTGTTATCGGAGACTTTGGTCCTGGTGGGAAAATTAGTGCGGTGAAGAATGCTTCCTCAGTCATCGTTACGGCGAATTCCTCTCTCGTAAGGCAGTTATTAAAGATTAAAGAGGATATCGATAAAGGTTCTCTCGTCGAAGATCGCTGGGTTCATATCACCTATGCTGATGTCGATGAAATCGCTCAGCAACTGAACGAAATTTATAATCAGCAGCGCAGCGGAAGTTCATCTTCTACTAGGACGCGTCGCAGTACTGGTACGCCGGCAGTTCCCGGACTTCCCGGCGGAGCAGCAGGAAACGCCGGTGGGGGAGGGAATCCTGGAGAGGATATCCCCATTAATATCATCCCGGATACTCGTACCAGCCGTCTTCTCATTATTGGACGCCCGAGTGATCTCGACTCCGTCGAAAAACTCATTAGGAGCTATGATGTTCCCAGTGATCCGCGCACGGCCTTCCGCTATCAGCTACGCTATCTCCGTGTCGGAGAGTTTATTCCCATTGCAACTCAAGCCATCGAGAGAACTCTAGGGAGTCAGTCACAAGGCGGAGGAGGGGGCGGAGGCCGCAGCCTTGGTGGTGGCAGTAATAACCGCAATAACCAGAGCAACCGAAATAACCGTGGAAATAATAACACCGGAAACCGCACTGGAGGCGGTGGTGGTGGCGGCGGTGGAGGCGGCGGAGCCTCGATTCAGGCTCAAGATGTGCCCACAGAGCCAACGGCTGAAACAGTCGGTAAAACGCTCCTAGTAGCAGACAATGTTGCGAATGCGGT
>CALGMJ010000158.1 GCA_937958875.1 uncultured Verrucomicrobiales bacterium
AAAACAAAAGTGCTCCCACCCACCGAGGAAAAAGAACAATCTTTTGCTTATACCTCCTTCGGCACCGCCGGTGAAATCGTAGAAGAGAAAAAAATTGAAGATCTCGGCATCACTCAGCTCACTCTTTCCAATGACGTCCGCGTGAATTTAAAACCCACGGATTTTGAAAAAAACTCCGTCAGTTTGATTGCGAACATCGGAGGTGGCACTTTCACCATGCCACAAGACAAGCCCGGCTTAGATCAATTCGCCTCTGCCCTGTTCCAAATGGGAGGCTTAGGGAAGCACTCGGTCGATGACCTCCAGCGAATCCTGGCTGGCAGAAATGTTGGGGCCGGCCTCTCCATCGAGGGAAGTAGCTTTAAACTTGTGGGCCGCACGACCACTGATGACCTCCTACTAGAGCTTCAGCTCATGTGCGCTCACCTCACCGATCCAGGCTTCCGGCCAGAAGCAGAGCGGCAATTCAAAATGCAGCTCCCGATGATGTATAATCAGATCAAGCACACCGCTATGGGTGGGTATTTAGAAATGCAAAAACACATGACCAGTGGAGATTATCGTTCTCAATTTCCTAGTCAGAAAGAAGCGATGAACTACTCCACGGAGATGGTGAAAAAATGGCTCACTCCAGCACTGACTGAGAGCTCTCTCGAACTCTCCATCGTAGGTGATTTTCAAATCCCCCAAGTGATCGAAAGCATAAAAGGCACCTTTGGAGCTCTCCCAAAACGAAAGACGATTCAGCCGAATTATGACGCCCTAAGAAAAGTCACCCTTCCGGAGCGCCCAGACCAGAAGACCTTCACCTTCGACTCGAAAATCCCCAATGCCACCGCAGCCGTTGCCTGGGCAATCCCCAGCGCTTATCAAAACCAAAAAATCGCGCGTCGTTTTAACCTGATCGCCTCCATCCTTGGCGACCGCATGCGGGAGGAGATCCGCGAAAACCTCGGTGGTTCTTATAGCCCACGCTCAAGTGCGAATCCTCATCCCGAACTCGACTACGGATACCTGCAAGCCATCGCCCAGGTGAAACCTGAGGAAACCGAAAAGTACGGTAACCTGATGATTGAGCTCGCTGACAAACTCGCCCGCGAAGGACTCAGTCAGGATGAACTCGAGCGCGCGCTAAAACCGCTTCAATCAAACTTAAAGAAGTCAAAACGTGAGAACAGCTACTGGCTCGAAGCCGTTCTCAAGAATTCACATTTTGATTCCTCTCGCTTCGCACTAGCTCGCACGCGGGATACCGACTATGCCAGTATCACGGTAGCAGAGTTAAACAAACTTACGGCTCAGTATTTGAAAAAAGAGAACGCTCTTCGCTACGAAATCGTTCCTCAAGCAGCCTCAAAATAAGATCCCTTTTCCTAATGTCTATTCGTCAATCTGTCTGCCGCTGGTGCTTTGAGTCTACCCCTCTTCCAGAATTAGCCCAGTGGGCTCAAGAGCTTGGACTGGGAGGGATCGACCTCCTTCACCCGCATGAGGTGTCTCAAATCACTGATTACGGACTAATCTGTCCGGTCACCGCCGCCCCCGAACATGAAAGCGGCCTAGGCTCCATCGAACGCGCATTTAACCAACCCGATCACCACCCTATTCTACTGGAAATTTATCAAGAACTTATTCCCGCAGCTGCAGAAGCGGGCATCCCACAGGTCATTACCTTTTCAGGAAATCGCGAAGGACTTAATGATGAAGAGGGCTTAGAAAACTGCGCTCAAGGGCTCGCTCCCATCATCGATCTCGCTGAGCGCTATGACGTCACCCTCGTGATGGAACTTTTAAATTCTAAAGTCGACCACCCGGATTATCAATGCGACCACACCGATTGGGGAGTCGCCCTTTGCGAGAAACTGGACACCCCGCGCTTCAAGCTCTTGTACGATATCTATCATATGCAGGTAATGGAGGGCGACATCATCGCCACTATCAAGAAAGCCGCTCCACATATCGGCCACTACCACACCGCAGGCACCCCAGGACGCCACGAGCTTGATGAAAGCCAGGAACTCTACTACCCGGCCATTATGAAAGCGATTGCCGCTACCGGGTTTGAGGGATTTGTCGCTCAGGAATTCGTTCCTACCTGGGATGATCACAAGGCAGCTCTCACCGATGCCGTGAGACGCTGCCTCATCCGATAATCAAATCTTCAAGAAATGGAGGCGACCAAAATCCCAGACACCTTTGTCGCCTCATCTACTCTCTTCAGCCTGTTCGATACCCTGCCCTCGGTCTACTTTTACGCCAAAGATCAGGATCATCGATATCTTCATGTCAATGGACTTGTTCTCGAGAATGTTTTTGGCCTGGCCGACATCAAACAACTGCTGGGAAAGACAGACTTTGATTTCCAACCGCCAGTTTTAGCGGAAGCCTACCATGCAGAAGATCTCCGCGTGATGGAGAGTCGGCAAAAAATACCGAACCAAGTCTGGCTTGTTCCTCGTGTCCGTGGATTACCTAAGTGGTATATCTCCACCAAAGTTCCACTCATCGATCCATCGAATAAAGTCTGCGGAATCGCTGGAGTCATGTATCCCATCGATACCCCGGAAGAACAGTTTCAGTATTTCCAGGATCTCGCTCCTATCATTCGACATATCGAGGAACACTTTACCCAAGACCTTAAAATGGCTCAACTCGCCGATATGGCTGGGCTTTCCACCACCCAGTTTAATCTTCGCTTTCGGACTCTCCTGCGGATGTCCCCCAGCGCTTATCTTCTACAGCTCCGTATCGATGCAGCTCAAGAACTCCTTTCTCAGGGAAAACAATCTCTCTCAGAAATCTCGCTGGAGCTCGGCTTTTATGATCAGAGCCATTTTAGCAAACGCTTCCAGAAATCCACCGGCATGACTCCCAGCGCCTATCGTCAGCGTTTCCGAAATTAGCCAAATCCGTCAAAATATACAAATTTCAACTTTCTCCTTACAAGACAGAGGTCTTTCTACCTGCTAGTCTCTTCATCCTCGGATGAAACTTGCACGCACCCTGATCTCAACCTTCTATTTTCTCACTGCTCTCACGGGCCATGCAGAGAAAAAGGTTTCCTATAATTTTGATGTCAAACCCATCCTCTCGGATCGTTGCTATAAGTGCCATGGTCCTGACGCAGAAAACCAGAAATCAGAATTCCGTCTCGATACTGAGGAACACGCTTGGGAAGATCTCGGTGGCTATGCTGGCATCGTGCCCGGAAATCTCAAAGAAAGCGAAGTTCATCTCCGGCTCCATACGAATGATCCCGATGAACTCATGCCGCCCCCAGAGTCGAACCTTGCCCTCACTGCCGAGGAAAAAGAGATCATCGATACCTGGATCAAACAGGGGGCAAAATTCGAAAAACACTGGTCCTTCATTCCTGTTCCAGAAGAAATCCCCGTTCCTCAGACGTCATCCGACTGGGCAAAAAATGAAATCGATCATTTCATCGCGGAAGGGTTCGAAAAAGCCTCGCTCACTCCAGCAACAGAATCCCCCCGTGAAAAATGGCTTCGCAGAGTCAGCTTTGATCTCACCGGCTTACCACCCACTCTCGAAGAATTAGACACGTTCCTGAATGACCAATCTGAAAACAGCTACGAAAAAGTTGTCGATCGTCTTCTGAAAAGCCCCGCCTATGCCGAGCGCATGACTGCCGAGTGGCTTGATGTTGCCCGCTATTCTGATTCATACGGCTATCAACGGGATTCCGAGCGCCGCGTCTGGCCTTGGCGAGACTGGGTCCTCCGCTCATTCCAGGAAAATAAGTCATACGCTCAGTTCATCACCGAGCAAATCGCAGGTGATCTCATCCCCAATGCCACCGAAGATCAAAAACTAGCAACCGCCTTTAATCGTCTCCACGGCCACTGCATGGAAGGAGGAAGTGTCCTAGAAGAATACCGTTGCGAATATGTGGCGGACCGGATCGAAACCGTCAGTGTCGCATTCCTCGGGCTTACTATGCAGTGCGCGAAATGTCACGATCACAAGTACGACCCTCTTCCGACAAAGGACTACTATGCTTTAAGTTCCTTCTTCGCCAATATCGATGAATCCGGCCTCATTTCGTATTTTACTGATGCCGTCCCCACCCCTGCGATGCCACTGCCTAGCGAGGCTCAAAAAGCAGCTCTCGCTCACAGCGAAATCACTCTCAAAAAAGCGATTACCACTCATCAAAACACCCTCATCGAGACAGAGAACGACTTCCAATCCTGGCTCGATCAGCGCCCCTCTCAAGCTCATCTCCCAGATCTCGAAGCCCATCTTTCCTTCGAAACGATGGATCCAGAGGGTAAACTGGAAAATGCCGCACCCGGAAAAGGAACGGCCCAGACAAAAACCGCCAACAAAATCGTTCCCGGTCGCCATGGCAATGCCATCCTGTTCACAGGCGATGACGAAACCGATCTCCACGATGTCGGCCATCACCCTCGCTCAAAAGCCTTCTCCACTTCCTTCTGGCTGAAAACAAACGAGATCGTCCCCCGTGCAAATATTTACAGCCGTGGGGGAGGTGCCGACGATGCCGCTAGCATGGGCTACGAGTGCTTACTCATGGATGGGAAAGTCACCGCTTCCCTCATTCACTTCTGGCCTGGAAATGGCTTACGCATTCAGACCAAACAGGCTCTCGAAAAAGATCGCTGGCACCACCTCTCTATCACCTACGATGGCTCCAGTAGTGCAGTCGGCCTCAAAATCTATCTCGATGGAAAGCTAGCCCCGACCACAGTCATCAAAGACACCCTCACTCGCACCATCACAGACTGGCGCGGTGATCATCTCACTAAGCGCCAGTTTATCGCTATCGGTCAGCGCTACCGTGATCGTGGACTCAAAGGCGGACTCCTCGATGAATTCAAATTATTCGCCCGCCAACTTAGCGCGGCTGAAGTCGCTCATCTTCATGATGAAACATCGCTCACCGTCCTCCTTCAAAAACCAAAAACAGAACTCGAGGAGCATGAACTCGCAGCACTCAGGGAATACTATCAGTTCGCGATCTCACCCGCAGCGAAAGCGTCCCAGAATGAGCTAGAACAGGCCCGCCTCGCTCAAAATAAAATCATCGATGAAATTCCAGCCATCTCTGTGATGGAGGAGCTTGAAACACCGCGCCCAGCCTACATTTTAGAACGCGGAGCCTACGATAGCCATGGCGAAGAAGTCACCGCTGATACACCCACCGCTTTACCGCCCATGGATCCATCTTTGAAAAAGGATCGTTTCGGCCTCGCAAAGTGGCTCACCGCTCCTGAAAATCCACTCCCAAGCCGAGTCGTGGTCAATCGTTACTGGCAGATGATCTTTGGCCGAGGGATCGTCGCAACTTCGGAAGATTTTGGGAGCCAGGGCACCCGTCCCAGCCATCCAGAACTCCTTGATTGGCTCGCCCGCGACTTCATGAAGCATAACTGGGATCTTCACCACCTTCTTAAACAGATGGTCCTCTCTGCCACTTACCGTCAGAGCACCGAAACTACTTTGGCAGCACGAGAAAAGGACCCTGAAAATTTCTACCTCGCCCGCAGCCATGCCACCCGCCTCTCCGCTGAAATGATCCGGGACAATGCCCTCGCCAGCAGTGGCCTTCTTGTCAAAAAACTCGGTGGCCCAACGGTGAAACCCTACGAGGTCAAAGTCTCCTTCACTCCGACCGATCCAGACAAAGGGGAAGGTCTCTACCGGCGTAGCGTCTACACTTGGTGGAAAAGAAATTCAGCAGCCCCTGTCATGACGACTTTTGGTGTGCCAAAGCGTGACGTCTGCACTGTAAAACGTGAAGTCACAACCTCCCCCCTCCAGTCCCTCATCCTTCTCAATGATCCTCAGTTTTTAGAAGCAGCTCGCATGCTAGCTGAAAAGCTCATTCAAAAGTACGAAAAAAACACGAATTCACTGATTCAAGAAGCTTATCGTACTCTGACGAGCCGCTTTCCAGAAAAACAGGAACTCAGCATCCTCGAAAAACTCTACGCAGCCCAATTCTCCGAATTCGAAGCCACTCCTAGTTTAGCGGAATCTCTTCTAAAAGTAGGAGACTCACCCACTCAGGAAACGCTTCCCCCCGCTCGCCTCGCTGCCACCACCGTGCTGGTGAATGCCATTATGAACCTTGACGAATCACTGACTGAACGATGAAAACTCCTCTTTGCACTGGCCACGCCAGCCCCATCGGCATGAGCCGTAGGGATTTCCTGAACTCCACTGGTATCGGCCTTGGAGGCATTGCCCTCGCAAACCTCATGGCAGGTCAGCAGGCTCAGGGAACGACCTTGGGAGAACCACCTCCAGGCATGGGACATTTCCCCGCTAAGGCGAAACGAGTCATTTACCTCTTCCAGTCTGGTGGCCCTTCCCAGATGGACCTCTTCGACCATAAACCAAGGCTTAATAAAGACCACGGCAAGGAACTTCCTGACTCCATCCGTAAAGGCCAGCGCCTCACTGGAATGTCGACGAACCAGTCCAGCCTCCCGCTCGTTGGCTCCCCCTTCACCTTTAAGCAGCACGGCCAAAGCGGTGCGTCCATCAGTGAAGTTCTGCCCTACACCGCAGAAATCGCGGATGAACTCTGCTTTATCAAAACGATGCATACCGAGGCCATCAACCATGGCCCCGGAGTCACGATGATGCAGACTGGCTCCCAGTTCCCAGGGCGCCCCAGCTTCGGATCATGGATGTCATACGGGCTTGGGAGTATGAATGAAAACCTCCCCTCTTTCGTCGTTCTCAACACC
>CALGMJ010000159.1 GCA_937958875.1 uncultured Verrucomicrobiales bacterium
GTTCCACATCGAATCAGAGATCACCTTCGTCCTTAAGAAAGACATCCGTGAACACATCGAAAATTTCGAAGATCTCACAGCTTACATCAAATCCGTGCACGTCGGTCTAGATGTTCCTGATCTCCGCTTTGATAAATCTAAAGGTAAGGTCCAAGTCGCTGACGTCATCGGGATGTCATGTGGAACCCATACCTATGTTTTAGGAAAAGGGGTCTCTCCCAAAGGCCTCGACTTTAGTAAAATCAACGTCGAGCTGACGCGCGACGGCAAAAAGGTCTACGAAGGAGCGGCTAGTAATGTGCTCGGGGATCCACGAGAGTCACTTCGCCAGCTTGCGAATCGGATGATCAAAGCGGGAACACCACTCTTAAAAAACCAATTTGTCCTCACCGGCTCAGTCGCAGGCGCCTACTTCCCAAAAGAAAAAGCAGGTCGACCAGGCAAATACATCGGAACTGCCACCGGACTGCCACCAGTAGAGCTTACGGTAAAATAGCATAGACCCTACCCTGCCCATAAAAAATTACTCCCGCGTTCTCATAAGCCATGAAAACCGGGAGCAATGTAATACTACTCAGCGCACCTTATCCTTCAATCGGATCACTCAAACCTTTGAGCTTTCCGTTAGAAAGGCGGTAGATCCAGCTGTGGATATCGACTTTTTGGCCGCGAGCCCAAGCATCTTGGAGAACCGTTGTCTTTTTGAGATTTTCTGATTGGGCGAGAACATTCAGCTCGCAGAGGCGTTCGAGCTTTTGAGCTTCTGGTAACTCGTTCAGTTCATCCTGATTCGCCTTCGCGACTTCACTGATATTCTGGATCCAATGATCGACGAGACCGTGGCGTTGACCATCCACAGATGCCGCCACTCCACCACAGCCATAGTGCCCACAGACAATGACATGATCGACCTTAAGGACATCAACCGCATACTGAACGACTGAGAGGAGATTAAGGTCAGTCTGGTTCACCACGTTTGCCACGTTTCGGTGAACAAAAAGCTCTCCTGGCTTAAGACCCGTGATTTGGTTCGCTGGGACCCGGCTATCAGCACAGCCAATCCAGAGATACTTCGGGGCCTGCATTTCGGCGAGGTTTTCAAAAAATCCGGGTTCGTCAGCCTCCATTTGCTGGGCCCAACGCTCGTTGTTTTCGAATAAAGTAGGGAGTGTTCGCATTGCGTGGTGACTCTAGCGTAAAAATCCATCGCCTCAACCCCACTTCCTTCCTAAAAATCAGCCATGGATTCGCTCTTTGCGCCGGATGATTCTTCTGCTCCAGAAGATCCCATTTCATCAAATGAACCGCTCGCGGCGCGGATGCGGCCTCGCACACTCGATGAAATCGCTGGTCAGGAGCATATTCTTGCCGAGGGGAAGCTTCTCCGCCGCGCCATTGAAGCAGACCGTTTTACCTCGCTCATTTTCTATGGCCCTCCCGGAACTGGTAAAACCACACTCGCCAATGTCATCGCCCGTTCAACCGGTTCCCGCTTTGAATCGCTCAATGGGGTCGAGTCAAACGTCGCTGAGATTCGTTCAAAAATCGAAGCCGCACGGACTTATTCCAAGCTCCGTGACCAGACGACGATTCTCTTTATCGATGAAATCCATCGCTTTAATAAAGCACAACAGGACGTTCTTCTCCCTCACTTAGAGCGAGGAACGGTGCGCTTCATCGGAGCGACCACCCATAACCCCTACTTTTACGTCAATTCCCCACTCGTTTCCCGATCACAAGTGTTCCAGCTCGATCCCGTTCCTACCGAACACCTCAGAGGACTGTTAGAACGAGCCATCACAGATGATGAACGAGGTTTTGGTCAGAAAAATATTCTCGCTCACCCAGAAGCGCTCACTCATCTCGCAGAGAAGGCAGATGGAGATGCCCGAAAAGCACTCACCGCGCTCGAACTAGCCGTGCTCACGACCCCTCCTATTGATGGCACCATCATTCTCGATCTCGCCATTGCGGAAGAGTCGATTCAGAAAAAGGCCATCCTCTACGATGCTGATGGGGACCAGCACTACGACACGGCCTCCGCTTTTATTAAATCCATCCGAGGCTCTGATCCAGACGCCGCTCTCTATTGGCTCGCCAAAATGCTGCACGCGGGAGAAGACCCGCGCTTCATTGCCCGGCGGCTCGTCATTTCAGCATCGGAAGATATCGGCCTTGCTGACTCTTCGGCTCTCCAGGTCGCGATCGCGGCACAGCAAGCGTTTGAATTCGTCGGGATGCCGGAAGGCCGCATTCCCCTCGCTCATGCTACGGTACATCTCGCCACTGCTCCGAAATCGAACGCGGCCTATAAAGCACTTGGCGAAGCTCAGGCTGACGTCGCTAGCGGAGCGACTTTACCCGTGCCCGAACACCTGCGGACACGGTTCCGAAAGAAACTAGCAGAGGGCTCAGGCGCGGATAAAGCTGCCATGCAATATCTCTACTCTCACGACTACGAAGGAAACTTCACCCCTCAGGCTTATCTTCCGGAAGGTCGGAGGTATTATTCGCCGACGAGTAACGGGATGGAGAAACGGATTCAGGAACGTCTTGCTCACTGGCAAAGCCAGTTCCAGCAGGACTCGTAGTCCGAGGATCTCGCCCTAGCAGCGTATTCCAAACCCAGCTAACACCCCTCTTCACATCGTCCAGAATAAGATAAAGTGAAGGTAAGAGAATGAGAGTGATGGCAGTCGCAAAAAGAATGCCAAAGCCGAGCGAGACAGCCATCGGGATGAGGAATTTCGCCTGCATATCATCCTCTAACAGCATTGGCATCAGACCCGCGAAGGTTGTCAGTGAAGTCAAAAGAATGGGTCGAAAACGACGAGCCCCAGCGCTCACGGCAGCTTCTAGAACCGAACTCGCCTCCTTCCGGTGACGATTCATGTAGTCCACCAGAACGAGGCTATCATTCACCACCACTCCAGCGAGCGCGACCACGCCACAGAGCGACATGATACTCAAGTTCAGCCCCATAAACATGTGCCCCGCGATCGCTCCGACCATGCCAAAAGGAATGACCGTCATCACAATGATGGGCTGAAGATAGCTCTGCAAAGGAATGGCCATGAGCACATACATCAGCATGAGAGCACCGACAAAACCGATCATCATCTCGCGGATACTATCGCGCTGATCACTCTGCTCGCCTTCAAAGGTGTAGCGAACCCCGGGAAACTTCTCCCCGATCTTATCGAGGACCTCCTCGGTATAACGCGCAACAATCTCATTGGCATTATAGCCCCCCGCTCGATTCACATCAGCCTGGAGACTAATCGTACGGAAGCGATCCACTCGCGTAATGGTTGCCGCCCCGCGGTCATACTCAGGAACGACCACTTCACTGAGCGGCACTTCATTCCCCTGTGCAGTGCGTAGTTTCATCTGCTCAAAGTTCGCAATCGAGCGGCGTTCATCAGCAGGATAGCGCACCATGACTTTCACCTCATCCCGGCCTCTCTGAAGACGCTGGACTTCATTTCCATAAAAGGCATCCCGTACTTGATTCATCACGTTTGAGAGAGTGAACCCAAGCGCTTTTCCACGAGGAGTGAGATCACGCACGATCAGCTCTTCCCGCCCACGTCGATCCGAGTTCGAAACCTCAATCACCCCTTCATAGTCCTGTGCTAATCGCTCCGTCGCCCAGGCTGTAGCACGCTCAAGCTGATTGCTATCGCGCCCAGTAAGATTAATATCGATGGCATTTCCACCAGCTCCAGTCTCAGCCTTAATCACTAAGGAAACGACTCCCGGCATTTCTCCCATGAGCTCCTGCCATTTCACCTTGATCTCATCTGCTGAGATATCACGGAACTTTGCCGCCGTGAGCTCAACCGTGACTTCACCTAAGTGCGTTCCGGTCGCTGGCCCACCTGGTGAAAAACCTCCTTGAAACGGCTGCATCCCAGCCGTAGCCAGCGCATTGATGACTACGGAGTCACCATTCCGATCCTGAAGTTGACCTCCAAGTTCTAGAATAGCCTCTTCCATCTTTTGTACGACTTTTTGAGTATCTTCAAAGGGTGAACCCAGTGGCATCTCGACTTTTGCGGTCAAGATTTCACCCTCCACCTTCGGGAAGAATTCGAACGGAACCCGTCCCGTGACGGCAAGCGCCAGAGAGATCGCCACCAAGGCCGTAAAAATGCCTAAAACCAGATAGCGAAACTGCATGCACAACCGTAAAAAAGGAGTGTAGATCGAAGCGATCATGCGCTCGAGTCCCCCCGAGATGAAACGCTGCAATTGCATGATGGGATTACGCGTTTTCTTTTTTGAAGTCGGCCTCAGTAAGGCCAGGTGAGCTGGCAAGACAAACTTCGATTGCAGTAATGAAAAGAAGAGCACTGGGATGACCACCAAGGGGATATTTGGCCAAATTTTCCCACTCACCCCGCTGAGTCCTAGCATGGGAGTAAAGGCTGCCATCGTGGTTAAAATCCCAAAGATCACCACGACACCCACTTCATGAGTCCCCTTCCAACTAGCCAGCCGAGGATGCTCTCCGCCCTGAATTCGGGTATAAACATTTTCCCCTACGACGATGGCATCATCAACCACGATTCCGAGAACGAGGATGAAGGCAAAGGCTGAAATCATATTGATGGAAATATCCATCTGCGGCATGAGCCAGACCCCACCTGCAAAGGAAACGGGAATCCCTAAGGCAACAAGAAATGCCAAGCTAGGACGCAAAAAGAGCGCAAGTACGATGAGCACTAAGAGAAGCCCCATTCCTATGTTCCGCTTCAGGAGGTCTAAACGTCCTTTGAGAATGGTACTCTGATCATTCCAAACTTCGACCGAAAGCCCCTGTGGGATATCGAGATTTTCGACGTAATCTTTTGCCA
The DNA here is from genome assembly GCA_937958875.1 of uncultured Verrucomicrobiales bacterium. GTDB lineage: Bacteria > Verrucomicrobiota > Verrucomicrobiia > Verrucomicrobiales > Akkermansiaceae > SW10. The sequence goes on from CALGMJ010000159.1 coordinate 4,860, forward strand.
AGTTTGCAAGAGTAAGCGTGTCCTGCTCCCCCACTCGGAAAACGTGAACTACGATGGCTGGCTTACCATTAAAAGTTGAAATCAGCTCAACGTCTTCGAAACCATCGATTACTTCAGCCACCTGGCTCAACAAAAGCTCGGAGCCGTTGGCAAGAGTCTTGATCACGACGTTTTCAAAATCCTCTCCCCGATAACGCTTCCCTACCGCTCGGACTAGAACTTCACCCGATTGAGTTTTCACCGATCCACTGGGAAGATCAAGCGAGGAAAGACGCACCGCAGCAGCCACTTCCTGAAGTGTCAGTCCGTATTTCCTCAGAGTCTCTTCTGAGACTTCAATCGAAATTTCGTAAGGACGGACTGAAGCCAGCTCGACTTTATCGATTGTTATACTTCCCTTTAATGCCTCTTCAATACGACGAGAAACCTCGGAAAAAGGTCTTTGAAAAGTAACAACACCTTTCATCCACTCCTTAAATTTTGGCAAAGGCTTCCTCTGATAACTCGCAAGTTCGTCTTTTATTTTTTCTCCAAATTCCCTGAGGCTTGCTTCATCTGTTTCACCACTAATCGCGAGACTAAGAATCTGACGATTGACGATGAGTTCTTCTAAAACAGGGCGCTCCGCATTTTCTGCGAAGTTATCGATGGCATCGACCTTCGTTTTGACATCATCCATGACGTCACGGGTTTCATAACCTGTTTTAACCTCAATGGTGACACTTCCCACATTTCGGTTTGCATTTGAAGTGATCCGTTTAATCCCTTCCACATCTGCGACCGCTTCTTCAATAGGGATGATTACGCCACTGGTCACCTCATCAGGAGTGGCATTCGGGTAAGGAACATTGACGACGACAGCGTCAAAGGCAGTCTCGGGAAAGACTTCTTTCCTGAGCTGAAACCAAGTCGAGAATCCCGCGATGATCACCGCGAGCATCAGAAAATTTGCGGCGACGTGATTGCCGCTGAACCATTTAATGATCTTTTCCATCGGGAAGGGCGAGTTTCATGCCAGCCACTGGCGTTTCTATTTTAGTCAAAATGACCCGTTCTCCATCTTTAATGCCTTCGTTGACATACACTTGGTCTGGAGAAGATCGGACGATGCTTAAGGTGCGAAATTCTAACTCATCGTCCGCATTCATGACCGAGATTTCATTTCGCCCCCGGACCGCCGCACGTGGAATAGCGACCACTTCAGATAAACGAGCTCCACTTACCTGCGCCTGAACAAATAAGCCGGGAAGCGGAAGGCGAAAACGTGGTGGATTCTTTTCATTCGAAAGAATGTTCACGACCGCGAAGGCTGATAAAGTAGACCGATTCAGCTCTCCTTGAGTCCAACGTATGTTACCCTGCCACGAATAGCTCTTTCCAGCGATTTGAGTCTCCAGATTAATCTTCGCATCCTCGGTCAGTAGAGAAAAATCATCGAGAGAAAATGGCAGACGCACCATCACTTGTTCGGGATCATAGACCACTCCTAGTCGAGTTCCCATACCGACCATCGCGCCAAGATCCAGATCAGTCTCTCGCACTCGACAATCAAAAGGAGCCATAATTCTGGTCCGCCCTAAATCCTCCACCGCCCGATCAAGAGCCGCCTGCGCTGCAGCGATGCGGGCCTTCGCACTTTCGAGGTACGGCTTTCTCAAGACTAAGTCACTCGGAGTTTTACCCCCTCCGATTTTCTTCCAATCACGAAGAGCTTGAACGCCACGCGCTTCTTCTTGGATAAGAGCCAGCTTGGCATCAGCGAGCGAGGACTTTGCCTGCGCAACTGCTGATTCATAATTCACGGGATCTAGCTGAGCAATCAGATCCCCAGCACGAAAACTTCCACCGATTTCAAAATCAGGATGCACATGGGTAATCCGCCCTGCCACTTGGGCCGAAATAATGGTCTCTCGCTGAGCCTCCACTGGAGCTTCACTGCTAAGAAGAACCTCCACATCTTTCAGTTCAACCTGAGTCACCTCGACAACAGGCACGGTAAGCTTCGCCTCCTTACGGGCAGCCACTGGTTTATTTTCCTCTAGCCACTCGATAAGCTTCTTCGTTCCAAAAAACACAAGTACGATCCCAATAAGAGAAACGATGGCGATAGTAGTAAGACGCTTTTGATTCATTTTCCGACGCGGTAGTCGCCACCGAGGGCGAGATGTAAAGTGATTCGATTATCAAGCTGAAGCCGTTTGAGACTGACGAGCTGAGAGGCAATGGAGATGCGGGTCGACTCAGCATTAATGAGTGAGATGGCATCACCGATGCCATTAGCGTAGTCTGAGCGCGATGCCTTTGCTGCTTCCACAGCCGCGTCAGACGCCTTATCTGTGGCTCGATAGCGTTCTGAAAGAAAGCGATCTGCGATGAGGGCCTGTTCGACCTCTCCGAAAGCTCGTAAAACGGCTTTCTGCATTTTAGCTAGCTCCTCACGATCTTGAGAAGCTAAGCGTTGGTATTCCGCACGTAACTCCCCTCCTCCACTCCAGATGGGATAAGTGATCGAACCGGCAAGGGACCAAACTCCAAAATCTGAGTCTACGAGACGCTTGAGCTGATTCGACGATGTTCCCCCACTCGCAGTAAGATTAAATCTGGGGTAGAAAGCGAGGCGACCCTGCTCTTTAAGCTGTCCACTCGCGGCAAAGCGTCGTTCCGCTTCTAGAATATCTGGACGGCGTAAAAGTAATTCCGAGGGCAAACCAACGGGAGGAGCAGGAGGTAACGCTGGGAGTCGATCCGCACTCTTGAGTGCCCCTTTCGGATAGCGTGCCATGAGGAGTTCTAGCTGACGAATGGCTTCTTCACGTTCGCTCTGGCGCTGAATAAGAGTGGCCTTTCCAGTAGCCACTTCCCGCTCAGCAAGACGAAATTCTGATACTGACCCACCTTCTGCCGTCAGCGCATTATCGAAGCGATCTTTCACGATCGACAAAGTGGTCTGCCTTAATTCCTGTCCGGCTTCCGCAAGAGTGATCTGCTCATTCGCCTCCGCTACCGCTAGCCAAGCGCGTAAGACCTGAGCTGCCAGAGAAGCCCGAGCAGCACGATAAGCCTGCCCTTCCGCCTGAGCCTCCGCAATGAGAGCAGACTGCCCAGCACGATGAAATCCCCAGATATCAGGTTCCCATGCCACCGTTAGATTAGCCCCGTAAGTTTCTGAAAGTGACGATGGCACTCCGCCGCCACCACCTGGAGTACCACCACCGCCTGGACTACCTGCTTCATCTCCTCCAAATGGAAAGCCGACAAAGACTCTTTGCGATCGATCACCCGTGAGACCTGCCGAAACTTTGGGTTTAAATTTTGCGCCCGCCTTTTTCGCAGCCGCTACCGCTCGATTGACTCGTTCAGCAGCGATTCGCATATCGGCATTCGCAGAAAGTGCTTCATCGACAAAAGACGCAACACGGCCACCTCCAATGCGGCTGACCCAACGAGTATCAATCCCAACCCGCGCTTCCTTGGTCGCAGCCCAACGACCAGGAACCTGATCTGAGACGGCACCGAGACGAGAATCTGGCGGCTTGGCAGTGCATCCGATCAAGGCCAAGACGAGCATCCCAACTAGAAATTTCACTCTGAACCTCCTTCTCTAAACCCTGCTTCGCAAAAGCGAATGACACGCTCAAAGGTCTTCTCCAAATCTTCATTCCCCACCGTGCCATTAGTGATTTTTTGCAAGACCCCACAATGGGTGAGCGTGTGAGCCATCACTCCGAAGGAAAAGTGGACCCGCCAGAAGACTTCCTCGGGAGTAAGCCCTGGAATTGCCTTTTGAAACGCAGGAACATATTTTTCTGCCACCTGTCGAAATCCCACCATAACAGGATCTGGGAATTCGTATGAATGCTCAGCAACCATACGCCCAACGAGCTTACCGAAAAGATGTTCGTTCATTTCACTATCTTGAATTTGAGAGAGAAGAGGTTGATAAAAAGCCTTTAATAAATCCCCAACAGCTGGCTTCTCTTGCCCATCAAACTTCTCGATCAACCGCAGGCGTTCTTCATTGAGAGGACAGATGTGATCCGTTACCACCGCATCGATGAGCGCTTCCTTCGAGCCAAAATGATACTTCACCGAAGCAACATTCACTCCCGCTCTGCCCGTAATATCTCGCAAGGAAACGGCATCAAATCCATGCTCGGCAAACAGTTCCGAAGCCGCTCCAATGAGAGTCTGCTTGGTCGTATTCGCTATGTCTTGAGAATCACCCATATCGATTTAAACAAATGCTTAAACCCACTTTCTTCTTTTTCAAACGAATGTTTGAATTTTCTTAAAAAAATCACAACCTTCTCCCAAATTCATGGAACTCATTCATAAAGACTGCCTTAAGGGCATGAAGGAAATGCCTTCTAACAGCGTTGACCTGGTAGTGACCTCGCCTCCCTACAATCTAGGGATCGACTACAGCACCTATAAAGACACCAGCGACCGCAGCGCCTTCATCGCTTGGTGTCAGGAATGGGCCTCTGAAATTCACCGTATTCTCGCCGAGGAAGGATCATTCTTCTTAAACGTTGGCGCTGCACCAGCAAATCCCCTTCTCCCTCACCAACTTCTCCTCGCTCTCACTGAGCAAGAACCCAATTTCATCCTGCAAAACACCTTTCACTGGGTGAAATCCATCACGATCCAAACCCGCAAGGGAGAGACGATTTCAGCAGGCCATTTTAAACCTATTCAGTCGAAGCGTTTTGTGAATGACTGCCACGAATACATTTTCCACCTTACTAAGTCTGGCAAAGTACCACTGAACCGACGTGAAGCCGGGGTGGAATATGCGGATAAATCTAACATCGCCCGCTGGGCGCACACCGGAGGTCATGACAAACGGTGCCGAGGAAATACCTGGTTCATCCCCTATGAGACCATCAAATCTCGTGACAAAGATCGCCCCCATCCCGCAACCTTCCCAGTCGCTCTCGTAGAACAATGCCTGCGCTTACACGGCATTCATGAGAAAACACATCTCATCGACCCTTTCCTTGGAATTGGGACATCCGCAGTGGCAGCACACCGAATGAAGGTTCCAAAGTTCACCGGCTTTGATATCGATGAAGGCTACCTCGCCGTAGCGAAGGAGCGTATCGAACAGGAGAAAGATCGGGATGCTGAGACACTTATCTGAAAATAAGATTTACAAATCTTCTGCCGAGTTCAAATTGGCAATGCTAGAAATATGAAAACATATAGCCCCTTCTATTTTTGTGCTGTAGCCGTGGCTGGAATCACCACGTCTTACGGCGTTCTTAATTTTGTCGATAATACCTGGTCTGGTGACGGAACCGTCAATTCAGTCTCTCCAGGTATGAATTCCCCAACAAGTGGAGGAACACGAGTCACCGGCATTACGTCTGGCACACTCAGTATTCCTAGCTCTTCTCTTCTGCAAAACCGTTTCCAGCTTCCTACGAGCGTTACTCTAGATTATACGGTAAATGGAGGAACTGCAGACATCGGGCTTGCTAATCGAACCAACTTTGATGGAGGGGCAAATCGCTTTGACGGTATTACAATCGGAAATTTTTCAGGTAGCGTGTCATCATTTAGCTTTACCATCACCTATTCAAACCCGGTTGCAGCAAGAACTGCTTTTACTGCCGGTCGTTTAGACAGTGGCCCCCTCGGTGCAGCACTTGGCCTACTGACTGATGCTAGTATCACAGGCAATTTTAACACCACCCTGTCATATGGAGGCGTTTTGACAGCACCAGATGACTTGACAGCTCCTACAGCTGGGCTCCCGGCCGGATTAGCAAATACCTCATCTAGTTTTACAGCAGACTCTTCGAATGTAGTATTTACGAACACCACTGGATTTACGGGAATTATCAATGACAATCTCGACTTTGATTTTCTGATCGTTGATGGATGGGACGGTCCAGATGCAGGCACTAATCGGAATGATGCTGACGCAGCATTGACTTACATCACCTCACAAACCTACACCATCACTTCTGATACCGACTTCGCCGGAGCTAGTTTCACAACATCTCTGGATGGACAACAGTTTGCAAACCTCCTGATTGTACCTGAGCCATCAGGAGTTGTTTTGACTAGTCTGGCACTCATGATGAGCGCATTCCGTCGCAGACGCTGATATCTAAATTAGATCTATCTATTTAAAAGAGTCCAAGGGTGTCCCCCCTTGGACTCTTTTTTGACTACGGCCTACGGCATCTGAATCACGGAAATAGAACAAAACCCTTAGACAGATTTCTAAAGCCCCTCATAGTGCCACATGGCACGAAATATTTTGATCATTGGAGGAAACTCGGGAATCGGTCTCGCTACCGTGAAGCGCTTGCAGGCTCAAGGCGATCAACTAACGATCGCCTCCCGCAGTCACGACCAACTTACCCCTCTCGGTCTAACAGCCCAATCCTATGATGCCGTAAGTGAAACTCCACTAACCCTTCCAGATAGTCTCGATGGTGTGGTTTACTTCCCTGGCACGATCAATTTCAAACCCTTCCATCGCCTGACTAAAGACGACTTTCAGACCGATCTTCAGATCAATCTGATGGGAGCGATCAATGTCCTCCAGCAGGCTCTACCCGCCCTTAAAAAATCTCCATCCGCCTCTGTCGTATTATTTAGTACGATCGCTGTTAAATGTGGTATGCCCCTGCACGCTAGCATCGCGGTGGCTAAAGGAGCACTCGAAGGGCTGACTCGTTCCTTAGCTGCCGAGTGGGCACCGAAAATCCGAGTGAATGCAATCGCCCCTGCCCTCACTGATACCAAACTCACTGCAGCCCTTCTCTCAGATGAGAAAAGGCGACAAGCTGCAGCCGACCGACATCCACTCAAGACAGTAGGCACTGCCGATGAAAATGCTGAGCTTGTCGAATTTCTTTTGTCAGACGCATCTCGTTTCACCACGGGGCAAATTCATCGCACAGACGGAGGTCTATCAAGCTTACGCCTCTTTTAACTTGCTTATAAGCAAAGTGAGGGAAATTTGCTTTTTTACAACAATGCCCATTTTAACCCACCCTCTCACAAACTTATGTATTGGAGCAACCATTGCCGTCATTGCAATCTGCTTTATTATGACCGCCTGCTCTGGACCAAACAATACCGAGCAACTCGTCCAGCAGTATCGAGAATCATTAAACCGAACAGGAGCTCCCGCAGAGGACTCAGATGTGCAACGCTTCATTGCATACTTGAAAGGAATCGGGAGTGAGGATTTCGTCCGAGAAAACACTACAAAGGTTTATTCCTCAGACGCTTACCTTAACGACACCATCGCCACCCATCATGGTGCAGAAGAAATCGAGAACTATTTCGTTAAAACTGCAAAGACAATGACCGAGTTCTCGTTAGACATCGATGACACCTTTCAGTCAGGCCAAGATCACTACTTAAGGTGGACCATGATCTTTGCTGCTCCAGCACTGGGAAAAAATAAACCAGTCCACTCTATTGGTATCAGCCAGATCCGTTTTAATGAAGAAGGCAAAGTTGCCTTTCACCAAGATTTTTGGGATTCTGGGCGTAACATTTTTAGCCAGATTCCTATTAGTGGTGGTCTGCTAGAGATCATCCGCAAACGAATGGAATGAAAACCATATCTCGCGTTATCGGCCAATGGCTCGACTCTGACTACCGCCGCGCAGATCAGCCTGATCCTGCCACGTTACCCGAGAAGGTGAACTGGGAGCGAACCCTTCCCTTTCTTTTTCTACATCTCGGATGCCTAGCCGTCTTCTGGGTTGGTATCAATATGACGGTAGTTGTTGCCGCGGCACTTCTCTACCTTATTCGGATGTTTGCCATCACTGGGTTTTACCACCGATATTTTTCCCATAAGACATTTAAGACCTCGCGCGTGATGCAATTCTTCTTTGCGGTATTGGGTAATAGCTCCATGCAGCGAGGACCTCTTTGGTGGGCCGCAACACATCGCCACCATCATAAGCACTCAGACCTTGCAGAAGATGTGCATTCACCTGTCGTGAGTGGCTTCTGGTGGTCACACATCGGATGGCTCACCTCGATGCGGAACTTCCCTACCGCTTACAAAGCGATCCCTGATTTAAAAAAGTTTCCTGAACTCGTTTTTCTAAATCGTTATGACCAGGTAGTCCCACTCATTTACGGCCTAGTAATGCTCGCGATAGGATTCTTACTGGAGATTTTCTTCCCCTCACTCGGAGTAACTACCGGGCAATTTTTCATCTGGACATTCTTTATCAGTACGACGGTCCTCTTACACGGGACGCTTTTTATTAATTCCCTCGCTCACGTCTGGGGGAAACGCCGTTATGAAACTGAAGACGATAGCCGAAACAGCTTTCTTCTTGCCCTCATCACCCTCGGAGAAGGCTGGCATAACAACCACCACCGTTACCCGCACTCGACCCGTCAGGGCTTTCAATGGTGGGAGTTCGACCCCACCTATCTTGGACTAAAAGCTCTCTCTTGGCTCGGTCTCATCTGGGATCTCAAGCCAGTCCCGCAGCGCATTAAAGACGAAGAATAATTCATGGAACGTCAACGAATCGCCATCATTGGCACTGGAATTTCGGGCCTAGCCTGCGCTCACTTTCTTCATCCTCATCACGATCTCACCATCTTTGAAAAGGACGACCGTATCGGTGGACATTCCAACACGGTGGAAGCTGACGGGAAACCAGTGGACACCGGCTTCATGGTGTATAATGAGGTCACTTACCCTCTTCTTACACGACTCTTTGAAGAGCTTAAGGTCGAGACGAAACCGACCTCGATGTCATTTAGTGTTCAGCATTTACGGGATGGGCTCGAATTTAATGGCGGCAGCCTGAATCTACTCTTTGGGCAACGCAAAAACCTCTGGCGTCCTCGATTTTGGAAAATGCTCCTTCAGATCAATCGCTTCAATAAGGAAACCATCGCAGAGCTTCAAGATCCTCAATTTCCAAATCTAACTTTATCTGACTATGTCAAAGAACGCCACTACGGAGAGGACTTTCTCCAGTGGTATCTTTCTCCGATGGCCGCAGCCGTTTGGTCCAGTCCCCCTGAAAATATCGAACAGTTTCCCGCCCACACCTTGATGCGTTTTTGGCATAATCCCGGGTTTCTAGGACTCGACACGCAACACCCTTGGCGCACCGTCGC
>CALGMJ010000160.1 GCA_937958875.1 uncultured Verrucomicrobiales bacterium
AGACCGCCAGTCCCATCACCCCGACGTTGCGAGTATCGTTATGCCGCAGATTCGCGTAGGAATTCGGCACCGAAGAAAATTCAAAAGCCGCGACGGCCTCCTCACTCGTCCGAAAGCCTTTCACCTCCAGCGTCTTTCCGGAATCGACGATGTATCCTCTTTTTCTGACCGAAGCGGGCTTGCCATCGATCACATCCAAGCCATCGACACTCAAAACGGTCTCCACTCGCGAACGAGCATTATTTCGCACGACGAGACTGTATTTCTGCCCTTTTTTCCCCACCACGATCCGGCCCCGCTTCCAGAAATGGGTGCGCAGCTTTCGCCATCGTCCTTTCACTCCCCAAGAGACCAGACCATTCCCAGCCGACTGCAGACCCGAGCGACGTCGTCCCTCGATTGCGCCCATTGCCTTCGCCCCCTCCTCATCATTGTAATGAATGACATCGACTCCACCGACAGGCTTACTGCTCGCTCGGGTAAAGCCGGTGTAATTTACGGAGGATTTCACTTCGTCTCCCCAGCCGGTGGCGAGACCTTTACGAGCTCTCTTAGGTGCTGGAGCATTGCGAACATGGTCAATTCGATTTCTAGTAATCGGTCCATCACCACTGCGATTCCCGGCGGTGGCTGCACCGCGGACCTTTTCCTGAAATTCCCCCGAAGGAATTTCGATAGAAGGGGCCGGAGCGGGCGCCGGAACAGGCCCACCCCCTTGACCACAACTCACAACAATCCAACTCATGAACCCAACCCCAAAAAAGCGCACAACAAATTCCTTCATACGAGTGCTAGAAAAACTGCAAAAAGACCACTCGTCAATTTTAAATGCTGTTTTTTTAACACATCAGAAAACTAGACTCGCGCCTTGTGTTCAAAAGGTGCCTATCTATATTTCTGCCGTTCATTCAAGACTTATCACTATGCGTCGATCAAAGTTACTTATTCTTGCTCTGTCTGGGCTTTCCTTTGCCCTCACCAGCTGTGGTGGCCTTTCTTTAGGAAGACTCGGAGGCCCACCGAAGCCAAACCCGAACCAGACTGAGGTTGCAAAAGCAGGCTATGTGAACCCGCACCCTCCAGGGTCTTATGCTCACTTCAAAGCTGGGAGCTATCCCGGCACCACTCGCACCTGGAAGGATACCGCCCTCCTCGCGCAGGCAAACTCTTCGAACACGAAGGTAAAAATCGATATTTCCATGCAGCGCGGCTTCCTCATGGTCGGAGATCAAGTGGCCATGGACTACCGTGTTTCTACTGGACGCTCCACCCATAAGACTCCTCCTGGGAGCTACCGCATTACCGAAAAGATCAAGGACAAGCGCTCAAACCTTTACGGAAAGATCGTCAACTCCTCCGGGGGCGTCGTGAAATCAGGAGCAGATTCCCGGAAACACAAGGTTCCTCCCGGCGGAAAATTCGTGGGAGCTCCGATGCTCTACTGGATGCGCCTCACCAATACTGGCATCGGGATGCACAAAGGAAACGTCAACCGCCGCTACGCCTCTCACGGCTGTATCCGCACTCACTATGGAGCCGTTCCCATCGTCTACTCGAAGACTCGCGTCGGCACCCCCGTCAGCATCGTCCAGTAATCCAATTCTAACACCACACACTCGAAACTTAGATTCATGAAATCACCCCTACTTCTTCTCGCTGCTGCTAGCAGTGCCCTTCTCTTCAACAGCTGCTCCTCCGTCGAGGAAGTCGCTAAAAAAGATGGCACCACCGGTGGCTCACACGCGCGCTTCGTTAAACGCTCAGACTATCGCACCACCATGGCGGTCTACAAAAATAACGCACTCTATGATGCTGCAGTCCCTGGGAAAAATAAAGTCCGCATCAGCCTCTCCCAGCAGCGGGCTCAACTCATCACGCCTGGTGGAGTCGCGATCGACACCCCTGTGTGCACGGGAAAACCTGGCAAACGCACTCCCGCCAGGAGCTACCGCGTCCAGGAAAAGATCGCCGATAAGCGCTCCAACATCTTTGGCAGCACTTATTACAAAGGAAAGAAAGTCCACGGTGGTGACCGCCGGAAATACCGTGGCCCGCGGGACAAATACATCGGCGCCTCCCTCCCTTACTGGATGCGTATGACCGGTGATGGCATCGGGATGCACGGTTCTAGCTACGTGCACCGGAACCCACGCTCAAATGGCTGTGTGCGCACGCCACATCACATCATCGATGACATCTACCGGAAGATGACTAAGGGATCTAAGATCGAAGTTGTTCGATAGATCTTGGCTTTAAATTTCATCATAAAAAAACGCGGTTCCGTTGATTCGGGACCGCGTTTTTTCTTTTAAAAGAGTTCTTAAGATTACTCGGTGTACTTTTTATGAGCCTCCTTTTTCAGCCCTTTGAGCTTCTTCCGGATCTCAGCGACCTTTTCCTCATCTTCTTTCAGATAAGCCTCTTCTAGCTCGCTGAGAGCGGCGTAGGTGAGACCGATGAGACGCTTATAATCTGCAGTATCGAGGGCCTTCTTCTTCTCATCTGTGACGTCTTTAAAAATTACTGGGAGGTATTTTGCGGAATTCAGAGTCGCGACCTGTGCGGCCTGAACGAGCTTCACTTTTTCCTCGGTAGTCTCGGCCTTACGCAGCCCCTTGAGAGAACCACTGAGTTCATCCATCTCCTCCGCAAGAGGGGTATCATCAGCAAAAGCAGGAGTGAGAGTCCCGAACCCAGCTACAGCGGCAAGCGCCAACACTTGAAAGCGTTTTAGTTGTATCATTACTCGAAAACTACTGCAAAAAGCGCCCCACTCTGTCAAAACATCCCTCTAATCTTTCGTCATTTATCTATGAGAACCTTCACGAGCTAAGTCTTCCCGCTCGCCCTCGATGACGAAGACTCGAATAGAAATTAAAAAAACGCATCTGCCTCGAAAGCAAATGCGTTGAATTAAGTGAGCGAATAGAGCGAATTTACTCCCCTTCTGAGGATTCTTCTTTCTTAGGCTCAGGCTCTACGACTTTCTTCGGAATTACTTCCTCGTCTTTCGGATTCCCACTAAAAGCTGGCCAGTCATCTTTTCGATAAAGCTCAGCTTCATCGAGCATTCCGTCCTTATTCCAGTCTAACCAATCAAACCTAGCTTTAAGAAGTCGTTTAGCCTGCTCTGTTTGGCTGAATTCAATGGGAGTGAGTTGGCCATCATCATTGATATCCATAGTGTCGAAATAAATCCCGACTTTCCGCTTCTTCTTGGGCTGATCTGCCTCAGTCAGCTGACCATCTTTATTCTGGTCTAATCGCTTAAAAACACGATCACGTGCTTCTGGAGGCAGCTTTTTAAAACGCCGTCCGAGATCGAACTCCACTCGGGTAATAATCCCGTCATGATTCTCATCCAGACTTTCGATCAATTCAGATGAAACTCGGCGATTTTTCCAAAAAGCCTTCTTCAGCTCCTTAAGAGAGATAAAATTATCCTGATCCTTATCGAGCTGTTTAAAGAGCAGGGTCTGCGCTTCTGGAGAGAGGCTGGCAGCCCGCTTACTCTGCGAAAATTCCTCTTCGTCGAGTTTTCCATCTTTATTTAAATCAAAAGTCGCGATGATTCGCTTAGGATTCAACGTTTTTTTGGCTACTTTTTTCTGCCCATGACTGGGAAGCGTAAAGCAGATCACGCAAAGAAGAATTAGAGGGAGGAGGTGACTCATCAATTGCATTCAGCCTATTTAAGTCGCATTCCGATGAGAAGTTGCAAAAAAAAACCTTTTCCATCGACGCCAGACTCCACAGCTACTTAGCTATCGCGCATATGGAAATCCTGCCGCTTCTCGACGCGCCTGAGACCACTCTTTCATTCGAATTTTTCCCGCCCAAGAATGATTCAGCAGCTGATGATTTACTCCAAACCGTGCACGAACTCGGCCAGCTGAATCCGGCTTTTGTGAGTGTGACTTATGGCGCAGGAGGAACGACACGGGAGAAAACTCGTCGAGTGGTCCAGCGCATCATGAAGGAGACACAGGTCCCAACGATTCCTCACCTCACCTGCATCGGCCATAGCCGGGAAGAAATGACTGAAATTCTCGACGGCTACGCTGAAGATGGCGTGCAAACTCTGCTGGCTCTTCGTGGGGATCCACCGCGAGACCAGCCGGACTATGATCGTGGTAAGGATGACTTCCAATATGCCTCCGAATTAGTGGCATTTATAAAAGATCACCCTCATGATTTCACCATTGGCATCGCTGGTTTCCCTGAAGGGCACCCGACGACCCCAAACCGTCTGCAGGAGATGGACTTTTTTAAGAAAAAAGTTGATGCTGGGGCTGACTATATCTGCACCCAACTATTTTTTGATAATCGGGACCTCTATGACTACCGGGAGCGCTGCTCGCTGAGCGGGATCGAACTCCCAATCGTAGCAGGAGTGATGCCTCTCACCACAATGTCAGGGATGAAGAGAATGGCCGAACTCGCAGCTGGATCTCGCTTCCCAGCAAAACTGCTGCGCCCTCTACAAGAGGCCGAGGGTGATGCCTCTGCGATGCAAGATGCGGGGATTCAATATGCCATCGACCAATGCCAAGACCTTATCAATAACGGTATTTCAGGCATACACCTATACACCTTGAACAAATCAAAGGCGACTCAGCGAATCGCCAAATCACTCGATTTTAGTCTCAGGAGCTGATTTTTTTTGCTTCTGCCGGCTTCGCATCAACATGAGCTCGGCCTCTTTTTTTGTCAGATCTGAAAAGCTTCCGGACAAGTTGAGGGGCAATTCACGCATCCCATCATCAGCCTTGAGATAGTAGCCCTCAAGAATTGGGTATTGATCAAAGGTCTGTTCCTGCACTCGTAAAGTGAGCTCGCCCTCGATTTTGTGGACATTCATGGCTGATTTTAAACGCTGAGATTCAATCTCTTTGGGGGCGAGTTTTATCCGCTTCTTTTCCGCTTCTTCACTATCATCGAAGAGTAGCTGACCGAATTCACTCTGTTTCCCACCTCCGGCGGCCTTCTTGAGGCTCATCCGCTCATCCTCCAAGACTTTAGCAGCCGTGAGATCAGTAACATCATCGCCGAAGCGGGAGGAAAACCCATCCGTTAGCACCATTCCGATCATATCCGCAGCCTCCACCTGGCTGGGGAGACGAGTCGTAAGAGCCCCCACAAGACTAAAGTAAATCTCTTCAGATTTCTCATCGGTAGCAGACAATACAAGGTCATTCAATTTAAGCCCTCCTCCTCCGGTCTCAAAGGTAAAGCGGCCTTCACTGAAATCGATCCTTCGGTAGGTCCGGTTTTTATCTAAAAGGGAAAGATTTCGAATGATTTCCCACTGATCTCGAAGAACAAGAACATCATTTCCCTGTAACTCGGCCGAGCCCTTCATTTCGATCTGCTTATTCGTAGAACCCGATATTTTAAGGTCACCTGAAATCGTTCCAGACAGGAAATCTGTCACCCGAATACCAGGTAAATTCAGCATATCTTCCACGGCAACACCTTGATAGCTCCCCTTCAGGTCAAATTCTGGAAATGAGCGCGTCCCGGCAACCTCTCCCGCAAGCGAAAGCGCTCCCGAACCAAGCTTCAGATCCATCGCTTCCACCTGAATTCCCGTCGAAGAGATCACCAGTTCTGCTTTTTCAAGCTCACAGCCCTGAAGCCAGTTCTGCTGAAATGTGCCGCCCTTCAGGGTCACATACCATTTCCCCTCACTGAGACGGGCATCCAATTCAGAGCCGGCTACCCGCCCGTAGGTAAGCTTAGAATAGCCCCAATCAAAACTCGCCTCATCGATTTCTACGTGTCCCAAACTAGAACCGTCCAGGGTTTCTAAAATACCATCAAAGGCGTGGTCCATCTCCCCTTCTCCACCAGCCTTAATTTCAAAATCCGCGCGCTTAATCCGGACAGAATCAGGCCCCCAGGTACCACGCACACCTTCGAGAAATCCCATCGGGGCACTAAAATAGGTCAGTTTTCCGCTCGAGAAGAAACTCTTGTCTCCGCCTTCTAAAGTCAAATAACGGAAAGTCGCATTGGTCCTACTTTGAGAGAAGCCACTAAAGTCTACCTTCTCAGCAGCCAACCCTCCCTGAACTTGCTCACTGAGATTTTTCGCATAAGAGCCCGATTTATAATGACGAAGCAAGAGCCCATAGGAAATTGCAGCTACAATCAGGAATACGATGACCAAGCTAAACAAAAAAGCGGTCAATTTTCTCAGGAAATTCGTTCCTCCCATGACTCCAGCATGCCGGAGCTGAAAGAGAATTCCCTGCTCGCTGATCCAGTTCGCCACCCGATTTTGGTATTCCTCAAGCCGCTGTTGCTCGACACTTTCTTGCACAAGAGCGACCGTATTCAGATGGAATCGATTTTGCCACTCTTGAAATGGCTCTCGCATAAAATCATGACATCAGGAGGATTTTCCCTCGCTCTGACCATCCCCCTTCGGTATCCCCTGTGGCGTGGAATCCTCTGACTATAAGGTCAATCTCGAAATCTTCGAAGGCCCCCTAGACCTTCTGCTCTATCTCATCAAGCGGGACGAAGTCGATATCTATGACATCTCGCTCGAACGGGTCACCACGCAGTATCTCGACTACATTGAGACCTTTAAGCTGCTCAACATCGATCTCGCTTCCGAGTTCATTTCCATGGCGGCAAACCTGATGTATATCAAAAGCCGAACTCTTTTGCCAAAACGGGAGCAACCTCCCGAGGAAGATGCTGAGGAGGATGATCCTCGCTGGGAGCTCATTCGGCAGCTTATTGAATATAAAAAATTCAAGGACGCCGCGAATTTCCTCGCTCAGAGAGAAATCGAACAAGAACAAGTCTTCGCTCAGGTCCCGGAGAAAAAGCAGGCCCTCAACCAGCAAAACCCAGCCCCGCTAGCTGACGTCTCCATTTTTGACCTTATCCGTGCCTTCCAAAACGTTCTAAAACGCTTTGAAGAAGCGAGCGACTTTGGAGACATTGTCGATGATCGCTACACCGTGAGTGATAAAATCGAATATCTCCTCGATTCCATCAAACCTGGGAAACCTCTCAACCTTCAATCACTCTTTGAGGCAGCCACCTCAAAGGTGGAGGTTATCGTTACCTTCCTCGCGCTGCTGGAGCTTATGAAAATGAACCAATTTTGTGCCAAACAGGATCAGCTGCTCGGCACCATCGAAATCGAACGTAAGGCCGGAGTCCCTGAGGGCTATCAGCGATGACACTGGGATCACAGAACCCTCGGCGTATCGCATTTTTTGGCGGCACCTTTGATCCGGTTCACCTCGGGCATCTGGAAATCGCCGCCAAAGCTCGCCGGGCACTTCAACTCGATGAGATCATCTTCATGCCCTGCAAGCAGTCGCCTCACAAGGAAAGCGGCCCGCAAGCATCCGATGATGATCGGCTCCAGATGCTACACCTTGCCACGCAAAATTTCCCCTGGGCTCGGGTCAGTGATTTTGAACTAAAAAATCCCCCTCCGTCATTTACTTGGAAAACGCTCACAAGTCTCAAGCCTGAACTCCCCCACCCGCACAAACTTTTTCTCCTCATTGGCCTAGATCAGTGGGAATCTCTACCTCGTTGGCAGCATCCAGAAAAAATTGCCCAACTCGTCGATTTCATCGTCGTTGGTAGAGATGGAACGCCACAAGAACGAGCAAACTATCGCGCTCATTTTCTATCTGGAGATCACCCTGCCTCTGCTTCAGCCATTCGCACGGCACTTTCTCAAAAGGAAACGCCCTCTTGGTTACAGCCGGAAACTCTCACCTACGTGCGCGAACACGGCCTTTATCTCTAGGGAACTGAATCGGTGACTTGCCAGCGGCTCTCTCGCCTCCTAATTTCACATCAGATAACATGAAACGATCTCTCATCGCGCTCACCCTGGCCCTCGGCACTGGTCTATCCTTCGCTCAGGCTGAAAAAGCTGACGACTCAGCCACGGCACCCAAAAAACAATACAATATTGACATCGCTAACCTGCCGGAGGCGAAACGCAAAGAATTCTTCGAGCACTACTTCCGTAGCGAGCAACTTTTCGGACAGAAACGTATTTTTGAATGTCTCGAAAGCATCCGTAAAGCTCACCAAATCTATCGCAAAAGCCCTGCAACCCTGAATCTACAGGGAGCTTGCTACGTTGAATTTCGTAACTTTAAGAAGGCGACAGAATCGTTCTCTGCAGCTCAAAAAGCAGATCCAAAGAACCGAAATGTCCTCTTCAATCTCGCAGAGATTAAATTTGTCAGCCAAGAGTGGCCCGAAGCTCTCAGCAGCCTCAATAATCTTCTCGATAATCATGGTGAATCATTCCGTCAGGGAATGAAAGACCTCATCAGGTTCAAAATCCTCCTCTGCCAGCTGAAAACTGATCAAGTAGCGGAAGCGAAAGCAACGATCAATGCCCTCAGCTATAAGGATGACACCCCCCTGTTCTACTTCGGAAATGCAGCCATCAGCTACCACGCTGAGAAGACTACAGAAGCAGAACAATGGCTCGCTCGCGGACGTCGGGTTTTCAAAAACCCACAAATGCTTGCTCCATGGTCAGACACGCTTATCGAGTATGGCTACATCAAGAGCTTCTACGGAGGCGATCTTGAGGTAGAATAAGCTGAACTAGTTCATCATTTTCCCAAAAGGGCGCTGAGATTACTCAGAGCCCTTTTTTAATCTACCCGAGCTGAAATCTGCTCGAGATGGATGCCATAAAGCGCCGCAATTTCTGGAGCATCTGAGGCTTTATAAACCTCACGATAATAGATTTCTCGAATGCCATACGCACAGAGAGTCTGCATACAAGCCGTGCAAGGCATCGTAGTCGTCGCGACGATGCTCGCCTCACCTCGTTTGAAGAGGCTACATAAATTCACCTCCGCATGGAGCATGAACTTCTGCCGTTGATCCCGGTCATCCCAAAATCCAGCGGGAGCATCAAAGCCCGGAGCTAAGCCATTATAAGCCGTCGCAATGACACGATTATCAGCATCGAGCGCGGCCGCACCTACCTTTCGGAAGGGATCCTCCGAGCGTAAACTCGCGACCTCGGCTAAAGCCATGGCATATTCAGGAATGGAAAGACGCTTTTTAGACATTGTCGTTTTTCGGTGAGGCCTTTGCATGCCCGGCAGCTGCTCGGCGAAGCCGATCCATCAAGGCCACTCCGATCCCAGTCTCACTGATGGGCTCAGCAATGATTTCATCGACACCAGAGGAATCTAACTTTCGCAGACAATAAAACAAACGCACCGCAGCCTCGGTGAGCTTTCCCTTTCCAGGGGTTAACACTTCGATTTCCGGCCATTCCATGACATCGACCAAAGATGTGCCCCCCTCTCCTCGATAGCTTAATAGACCATATTTAATTCCTTCTTCGGGCTCAAATTCCATCCCTTTTTCAATCACACGCAGCGGAGTGGCGGGAGCGTAGTGGCTCTCGATTTGTCCAGGTGATTCAATGTGGTCTGCCTTTGTTTTTTTCGGCTTCACCACCTTCGCAAACTCTCTGAGCTGTTCCTTACTGATCGGCCCGGGGCGAAGGAGCCTCAAGATTGGGCCTTTTTCTCCCATCTCAGGCTTAATGATCGTACTTTCCACTCCATCCCGGCAGGCTCCGCCATCGATCACCATAGGAATCTTACCCCCCAATTCCTCAATGACAGCCGCAGCTGAAGTCGGGCTGATTCGCCCAAAGCGATTAGCACTAGGAGCGGCGATGGGCCCCATCTCCTTAGCGACCGCACGCATAACCTCATGCGCACTCATCCGGACTGCCACGGTATCCATCCCACTCGTGACGAGATCCGGCACCGCTTCTTTCTTCGGCAGCACGAAGGTCAAGGGCCCTGGCCAAAACTCTTCCATCATATCCCGCACCAATTCATGAAATTCCTCCGGCACTGCCGCTACCTCCTCCACCTGAGAACGGCGCCCAACGTGCACGATCAGAGGATCAAAACTAGGCCTCTCTTTGACCTCGAATACCTTTGCCACAGCCTCCGCGTTAAAGGCATCTGCCGCTAGGCCATATACGGTCTCAGTAGGCAAGCCCACAACCTCACCCGCCTGCAAAAGCTCTACCGCCTCGGCCACGGTCTCACGCCAATCTTCAAAGTCTGCAACAACCAGTTTTGTGTCCACGGCCAATTCTTAGCAAATACCGCTTCGTCTTTCGACTGACTTAGGTAGAATTTTTTTCAACCCCGCTATTTCTATGCCCGAAAACATCATCCTCATCGGCTTCATGGGGACTGGAAAGTCCACCATCGGGCGACAGCTGTCTCTTTCTCTTGGCTACCCGCTGATCGATACCGACCACCTCATTGAGGAGCGTGCCGGCAAGTCCATCCCTGAAATTTTTGCCCAAGAAGGAGAGGATGCCTTTCGTGATACGGAAACAAACACTCTCCGTTCGCTGGCTGAATCGACCAACCATATCATCTCTACTGGCGGAGGAATCATCGGACGGGCCGAAAATCGAGAAATCCTTCAAGAACTTGGCTACGTCGTTTGGCTTGTTGCCAGCCCTGAAGAAATTCTCGCCCGCACCTCCCGGAATTCAAATCGTCCGCTTCTCAATAATCAAGACCCTGCTGGAACCATCCGAAAACTCCTCACCCAGCGGATGCCACTCTACGAAGCCGCCTCTCACCTCGCGATCGAGACAGACCAACTCAGCTTCGACGAGGTGGTCACCGGAATCGTCGAATCCGCCCGTTACCACTATTCACAGACTGACGAGGAAGAATAGAAAGCCTTCTGGTGGGGAAATTTCTCAATTCTCTTACCGAACCAGAGTGCTAGGGTCCGGCGCAGACCAACCCTTCTCGCTCTTTGTCACCAGAGATTATCAAATCTAATATCAGCTTCATCGCCCACCAGCTCGGCTTCGATGACTGCCGGATTGCCACCGCGATGCGAGCACCTCATGCCGACCGCTATCTTGAGTGGATCGAACAGGGAAATGCCGGTGACATGGGCTGGCTCGAGCGAAATGTCGACCGCCGCTGTGACCCCCGCGAGGTCCTCCCCGGCTGCCAGTCAGTCATTTCGCTAGCCCTCAACTATCTCCCAGCTAAGGAAAATCCCCCTACCGGTTATCGGATTGCACGTTATTCGTGGAATGACGACTACCATGATCTCATCGAGGAAAAGCTGAAGGATTTTGATCTCGCCCTTCAGGATATGGGAGGAGTCCAGCGCTACTACGTCGATACCGGTCCGATTCTGGAGCGCGACTTCGCCTCCGCCTCCGGCCTAGGCTGGAATGGAAAATCCACCGTGCAAATTCACCGAAAGCTTGGCACATGGTTCTTCCTCTGTGAAATCCTCACCACTTTAGCGCTCAAGCCTGATCCTCCTTCCCCCAACCATTGCGGAAAATGCACGGCATGCATCGATGCCTGCCCGACTAAGGCAATCACCGGACCACAGAAGATGGAGGCCACCCGCTGTGTCTCCTACCTCACGATTGAACATAAAGGAGAGATCCCTACAGAATTTCGCCGTGCGATTGGAGACCGTATCTACGGTTGCGATGACTGCCTAGCCGTTTGCCCCTGGAACAAATTTGCCCAGCTTTCTCGCGAAGCGCGTCTCCACGCTCGACCTGACATCTTTCAGCATTCGCTGCGTGATTTCCTTTCTCTGAGCCTCGAAGAATTTCGCACCCTTTTTGCCAAATCCCCCATCAAACGAATCAAACGTGATCGTTTTTTAAGAAACGTCTGCGTCGCTCTCGGCAATACTGGCACGAAGGATGATCTCCCCGCTCTCGAAAAGGCGATCCACGAGGAAAGTGAGCTAGTGGCTGAACATGCCCGCTGGGCTAAGGCTGAAATCACCTCCCGCCTGTAAGGCTAGCTCATTTGCGAATCTTCTGATACTGCCCCTGACGTGCGCATTGATATCCTTACGCTTTTCCCAGAGATTGCTCTCGCTCCCTTGAACGAAAGTATTATCAAACGTGCTCAAAAAACAAACCTCGTCGAAATTCAAGCTCATAACCTGCGGGATTGGGCTAAGGATAAACACCGGAAAACCGACGATTACCTCTGTGGCGGAGGTCAGGGAATGCTACTCAAACCAGAACCCATTTTCGATGCGGTCGAAGAACTCCGCCAAGAAGACACGAAGGTGATCCTTCTCACCCCACAAGGTCAGGTTTTTAAACAAGCCCTCGCCCGTGAACTCTCATCTTCCACTCATCTCATTATGCTCTGTGGTCACTATGAAGGCGTAGATCACCGAGTCATCGAAGAACTCGTAGATCTTGAGCTATCCATCGGGGACTATGTTTTGACGAATGGAGCGATTGCCGCCGCCGTGGTAGCGGACTCGATCATTCGCCTAATCCCTGGAGCCCTAGGAGACGCTCGCTCCCCGGAGGAGGAATCATTCTCTGATCCGAACCTCCTTGAAGCGCCAGCTTATACCAAGCCTATCGATTTCCGAGGTCTCCTGGTCCCCAACGTGCTTCTCTCTGGCCATCATGCGAAAATCGAGGCTTGGAAAGAGGAGAAAGCTCGTGAACGCACCTCTCAAAACCGACCTGACTTAGCAAAAGTTAAAAAAACGAGAGGCTAATAGACAGTGTAAGATTTTCATGAGATAGCACGTAACAGTCAGCCCAAGTTATCTTAATACCTCCAAATAAAATACACATGACAAACAGAGCCCCAAACTATGTCATTATTTTAGCATCACTTACTCTTTTATTCACAAACGTGAGCAACGCTCAATTCGAGCGGGGACTTATTGCGTATTGGAATTTTGACAAAGACCTCTCGGACATTGCGGAAAATCTGAGCCCCAGCAGTCTAGCAAACGATCAAGGTAGAATCGTAGACGCGACGACAACTAAGCTGATCATTGGGGGCATGTTCGGGAAGTGCCTTTCTAGCAGAGGTAAGACAGGAGGCGTCAAAATAAAGCCTAGCTTAGACACCCTGAGACACGAGGATAACACCGTAAGTATCTCGCTCTGGTTTAAAGGGCTTAATAATCAGAACCAATGGGCTACGCTTATTTCTCACGGCGAAGGCCAGCAGTACCGTATCAATTTCAAGAGAAACACTCCATTCATTGGTTCATCATTTGGCGTGAGTACGAATGTGATGTGGTATGAAAAGCAACCTGTTCTCGATAATCGCTGGCACCACATTGTTTGCGTAGCAGAGAACAAGGTCGGCACCAAAATGTATCTTGATGGGAAGCTGGTCGTGTCATCATCTCCCCCTTCCATAAATAAACACGGAGCCTACTCAGGACTGAATCAGCTCTCAATTGGTGACGCAGAAGAAGCCAAAGACCGTGCATGGAATGGCCTCATCGATGATGTCGCACTATGGAACCGCCCCCTCACTTCAGCTGAGATCAAAACAATCTATAATAGTGGTGATGGATATCCTATCTCCGAACTCACTGGCGGTTTTGACTTTACGAAAGCTGCGAAATCAGGCTCACAAACTTCTAAAGGACAGTCTGGGAGCACCTATCGAGGTGTTTTGACAGAATTCTCTGGACCTACCGAGATTCATCTCGGGGATGAGATCGCCCTCATCGTCGAGAAAAGCGTAGAAACGGTATATGACCGTAAAATCATGACGCAGATTAGTAAAGATTTGGAAAAAATTGCCAAAGAGATGCGTCACAATTTGCTGAGTAAATCAAAAATTCACCGCCCGTATAAAGACAAGGTTCGCTTTGAATTTTCCAACTCAGTTAGAGGTGGCGTAAGCAGCAGCGGACAAGCAGGAATTGCCCTCTCGAAAAAAAGATTCGATCAAATGTATAGCAGCTATGAAAAAGGGAACCCCATCCTTCCATACGAATTAATGGTTCACATGGCCCATAGTTACTGGACTGATGAGCTTGAGAAACCCGTGGTATACAGCTCGATCAAGGGAAACCGCTCTCACACTCACTGGCAAGACGCTCATATCAAAGTCGCAGCCGTTTTAATCCCCACTGAGACTGGCTTCACCATCTCCAGACAAGAAGAAGTCACGACCCTGTGGGAGCAACTACAGCAGACTTATCGGAATAACGATGATACGACATGGCATCAGACTTTCCTCCACAGCAATCCGGAATCTATTCAAGGCGAAGCCCTCAAAGAACTCCTCTCCGGGCTACTCTATGAATTGTGCCTGAAGCATGGTAAGAAGTCCTTCTTTCGTAGATACCTCAGTAATCTGAAGGAAATGAAACCGCTGCGCACATACCACCAGCACTCGAATGCTCGTAACAACTTCGCCGTTGCCACCTCTCTGGCTGCGGGGACCTCGCTTGAGAAAGAGTTTAACGGCCCGCTGAAGTGGCCTGTCTCAAAAAATAAACTCAAGTCGGCTCTGAAAGGGCTTTAGCAATAAAGCTCGGGAGAACATTTCCAATTCGAGTCAAAAAAACATGGCGGCAGGAATTAAAGTCTGAAAATCCAGCAACATTCATCGCCAATTACTCTCACGCGGGCTTCCCTGAGGAAGCCGAAACTACGCCTGAGCCAAAGCCGCCCTCGCGGCAATTCCTCGTCTTTTGAACAAAATCAACTGACTATCTTTAACGCCGAATACGAATTTCTCGCACACATTCAAGAAGGCGAATCCGGCCAGAATTCTTCCGTTCTCTCAAGAAAAGATTCGCATCAGCGTCAACACACTCCCGATCACGACGATTAAGAGGGCGAGAACTTGGCGCCCTCGCTCACGCGGAATGACACGAAAGAGCGCAAAAACTGCCAGCCCAACGACAAGCTGCGCTAGCTCTACTCCAAGGTTTAAGCTCGCGAGAGCTGGAATAAATTGATCACTCTGCTGTAACGGCTCAGCCAGCGCACCCGCAAAACCCATCCCGTGAATGAGCCCGAAGATGAAGACGAAAAGGAGACGTTTGGTGCCGAGTTCATTTTCTTTCAAAGAGGAAATCCCCACCCCTGCGATGCTTGCGGCAATGAGAACCTCGATCCACTTCCCCCCGGCCGGTAAGACACAATGAACGGCAAGCGCCAAGGTCAAAGAGTGCGCTAAAGTGAAGGCAAGGCTTTGCCACAACACCGGACGTAATTTGACCTGAAGGAGACACAACCCTACCACAAAAAGCACATGATCCCATCCCGCTGGTAAAACGTGTTCAAAGCCAACTTTTAAAAATCCAAAAAAATCAAACCCCTTCGTCCCTACCTCTCCTGAACTTTCTAAAAGGGTGAGTTCATCCCCTTTCCACACGTTATAAAACTCCCCTCCTAAATTGACGACAAAACGTGGGCAGATGGAATCCTCCACACGTATCACAAGCCCCTCCCCACGAGAAATTTCTCCACTAAGCTTCACATTCAAGTACGCTCCCCCGACTCGTAGCTCAGGAAAGGAATACGGATTAGAATCATAATCAGGGAAACTAATCTCATAGTCCCCGGAAGTCATTTTAACATCCTGCCGAAGTATCTCGGCGGTCTTTTTCCGCAATTCAGCGTGCTCCTCTTCACTGAGGGTGAAGAGATACTCTCTCGGTTTTTGTGGGACCTCTGGTCCGAGAGAACCCTCCTCCGCTAGCCCAATGTCAAAAGTAATCCAGAGTGACCACTCATCCTCTTGCTGACTAAACTTCGAATAAAGCTGCGCTACCACGTGAGCCTCACTCACCGTAGCTCCGCTAAAAAAACAGATGACCGATAAAACCAGGAACCAAGACCAACTTCTCATTTCACCAACAATTTCTGAATCTCCTCAGGACTATTAACTGGAAGCAGACAGGTCTGTCCAATACACAAGTACGCCGTCGCTTTCCCTCTGACCGAATTCAATCCTGCGGCAAACTCTTCTACGGGCGCTTCATTTGAAAGCAACACCAGATGAGGCCGCCATTCACGATAGATCGCCTCCAACATCATCTTCTCTTGTTCACCCTTCGTTAGTACGAGCCTCGCTTTATTTCCAAGAAAATAAACCAGCGCATCCAGCATCCCGCCCATCCCAGTAGGAGATTCCTGCATCGCACCATGATACGCCCGCAGAGTTTTCTCAGCGACTTCACGAAAGTCCTTCCGCCCTGTAATCTCTGAGAGGAGATAGAACTCCTTCGCACCCACCGCACTTTCCGTTGGGATTGCCCCGTCGAAATCACCTTTTAAACGAAAGACTAAATCATCCCGCTTCTCTCCCTGAAAGAACCCCCCTTTTTTCTCATCGTAAAAAAGAGCTTTCGCACCTTCGGCGAGCCGAATAGCAAAAGCGAGGTCCTCTTTCTTCAGCTCCGCTTGGTATAGCTGCCGAGTCCCCTGCAGTAGGAGAAGGTAACTCTGAGTCTGCACTGAATCTGCCCGCTCCCCATTTCGCCAGCTGTGATAAAGACGCTGATTTTTCTCATCCCACAAAGACGTTTTCACGAAGGAATGAGCTTTGCGTGCCGCAGCCAGATAACGTGGCTCTTTTAACGCCCGCCCAGCTCGGGCGAGGGCTCCGATCATGAGGCCATTCCAAGAAGCGAGCACTTTATCATCGGTCGCTGCTGGCTCCCGCTTTGCCCGGACGAGAGATAATTTTTTTAAAACCAACTTCGCTAAACTCCGTTCGCCAGAAGCCAAATCTGCGCGGCGTTTTTTAAAATGGAGAATATTCTGATTCCGCAGCGGATCTGGATCAGAGTGGTCGAGGAAATTTCCCTTCTCAGTAACCCCAAATACACTCTGTGCCAGCTTCACCTCTTCCTCAGTAAGAACCTCCTTTAGTTCATCTAAAGTCCAGCAGCAGAACTTGCCTTCCTTACCTTCGCTCTGAGCATCCTGTGCACAGAAAAAACCACCTTCAGGATGCCGTAGATCTCTCAAAACATACTCCGCAATTCCGCGTGCCACCTGCTCAAAATCGTCATCTCGGGTCACGAGCCAAGCATCCATAAAAAGCTCTAAAAGCTGTGCCTGATCATAAAGCATTTTTTCAAAATGTGGCACGAGCCATTCGCGATCCACGGCATAGCGATGAAACCCGCCGGCAACCTGATCGTGAATCCCTCCATCCATCATTCGGCGACAAGTCATCAGGACGAGATCTTTCGCTTTCTTATCACCGACACTGAGTAAGAAACGCATCGCACTCACCTGAGGGAACTTCATCTCAGTGCCGAATCCCCCCCACTCGGGATCAATCACTCCCGCCGCAATCTCCGCGCCTTTTGTAATCAGCCCCTTCGTCAAATCATCACGCCCCGCTTCAAGCACATGCAGCCCCTCGAAGTGTTTTTGAAGAGCCTGAAATCCCTGTTCCGCCTGGCTCGACATCTCCTCCCTCTTCTCCTGCCAAAATCCATGAATCTGCTTCAAGACGGTGAGGAATCCCGGACGCCCTTCACGATCTTCTGGCGGAAAGTAAGTCCCTCCCGTGAGAGGCTTTAAATCTGGAGTGAGAAACATATTAAGAGGCCACCCTCCGCTCTGCCCACTCATGGCCCGAAAAGCTGACATGTAAACCTGATCGACATCAGGGCGTTCCTCACGGTCGAGTTTCACCGAAATGAAATGCTCATTGAGATACTTCGCGATCGTTTCACTTTCGAACGATTCACGCTCCATGACGTGACACCAATGGCAGGTCGAATACCCCACGCTGAGCAGGATCATTTTTTTCTCATCCCGTGCTTTCTTAAAGGCTTCCTCCCCCCATGGATACCAATCCACCGGATTATAAGCGTGCTGCAGCAGATAAGGCGACTTCTCGTCAATGAGCCGATTTGCCTTCTTCTGCCCGACCTTCGGATCAGCAATGGAAATGAGAGCTGAACAGAGAAATAGCAGCGCAGCCAAAACGGATCGTTTCATTTCCTGAAGCTAGCGAACATTTTCTCTGGCTCAAGAGCCAGTTCGCGGCTTGATTCAAGGCATGTCTGATACTGCGGTTTTTGCCTGCTCTGCCCTCAATGAAACAGATGGCCTCCCCTACTTCCCACGCCTCTGTGATAAAATCCGTCTCATGGAAGCCGGAAACCTTCACCCAGATCTCCAAGGAAACCTTGGCGTGGGCATGGATCTCTGGACCTGCCAATTCCTTGGAGTCGAGTATGCTGACTTAAAAGCACAGATCATTGCTGGAGCAAGCGATGAGGAAGCCATGGCATGGGCAAAAGAAAATGGAATCACTCGTCCAGAGTTCGAAAAGGAATGGTTCATTTCCTACCTCAAAAATCGCGGTTTCCGCGACGACATGAGCGCTCGGCTCGCAGAGCGAAAGAAAGAATCAGCTCACACCGACCGCGATGACATCCACAGCTTCATGGACTACATCGAAATCGACGAAGGACGCACCCTCTAAACTGCCATGACAGACTTTCACTACCAGGACCCTTTCCCTCTTGGACCGGACGAAACGGAATACGAACTCATCTCCAGCGAGCACGTTGCCGTCACCAAGCTCGGCGAACGAGAAATCCTCGAAGTCGCCCCTGAAGCACTCACCTTACTTGCGAACGAAGCGATCAAGGCCGTTTCCTTTCGCCTCCGCACCTCGCACCTTCAGCAAGTCGCTTCCATTTTAGACGATCCCGAAGCCACCGAAAACGATCGCATGGTCGCGCTCATGTTGCTCAAAAATGCGGAAATTGCCTCTCACGGAATTCTCCCAGGTTGCCAGGACACCGGCACCGCTATTGTGCTGGGTAAAAAAGGAGAGAATGTGTTCACCGGCTCGGATGATGCCCAGTCTCTCTCAGCCGGTATTCATCAAACGTATCAGGAAGAAAATCTACGTTATTCTCAGGTCTCCCCGCTCACAACCTTTGAAGAAGTCAATACCCGCACTAACCTCCCAGCCCAGATCGATCTCCTCGCTACCACCGGTGGCGAATATAAATTTCTCTTCATGACAAAAGGCGGCGGCTCCGCCAATAAATCCTTCCTCTACCAAGAGACAAAAGCTCTGCTAAATCCAAAACGTCTCCGCGAGTTCTGCATCGAAAAAATGCGTTCTATCGGGACCTCTGCCTGCCCGCCTTACCACCTTGCCTTCGTCATCGGAGGAACTTCAGCCGAGACCTGCATGAAGACAGTCAAGCTCGCCTCCGCACGTTACCTCGATGAACTCCCAACCTCAGGAAATGAACACGGTCGTGCCTTCCGAGATCTTGAGTTGGAGAAAGAACTCCTTGAGGCCGCACGCCAGATCGGCATCGGTGCCCAGTTCGGCGGCAAATACTTCGCTCATGATGTCCGTGTCATCCGTCTTCCTCGCCACGGGGCTTCCTGCCCAGTAGGACTCGGCGTCTCCTGCTCCGCAGACCGCCAGGCAAAAGCTAAAATCACTAAGGACGGCATTTTCTTAGAGAAGCTGGAATCAAACCCCGGACGCTTCATTCCTGACGAATTCCGCGACTGGCAGTTCAAAGGCGTAGAGATCGACCTCGACCAAGGAATGGAAGCCACCCTAGCCACCCTTTCGAAATACCCCGTCACCACCGCGATTTCCCTCTCAGGCACCATCATCGTGGCGCGTGATATTGCCCATGCCAAACTGAAGGAAATCCTAGAGCAAAAGGGAGATTTCCCAGATTACTTTAAGCAATACCCCGTCTACTACGCTGGCCCAGCGAAAACCCCAGAAGGTATGGCCTCAGGATCGTTCGGCCCCACCACCGCTGGCCGTATGGATCCGTACGTTGATCTCTTCCAAGAAAATGGCGCCTCCATGGTCATGCTGGCGAAAGGAAATCGCTCCCAAATGGTCACCGACGCCTGTGAAAAGCACGGCGGATTCTATCTCGGCTCCGCTGGTGGCCCCGCCGCCCTCCTAGCGAAAGAGCACATCAAGAGCCAAGAAGTTGTCGATTTCCCAGAACTCGGCATGGAAGCAGTCTGGAAAATCAAAGTAGAAAACTTCCCCGCCTTCATCCTCGTCGATGACAAAGGGAATGACTTCTTTAAGCAGATTAGCCAGTGCCCGGTGCACTGAATGAGATTCATTTATAGTCGGTGAATGTGATGAAAATGACCCGAATACAGATTCTACAAGGACTGTTATTGCTCAGCATCGCATTCACCTCTTTCGTAGTCTACATAGTCACCTTTAATCATAGAAGAAGCGGTGGCCACGATCGTTTTCACCTCGGTAATTTAGAACTAGACATTGATCACTCTGGATTTCCTGGTGACGATCCTAAGAGGCAGTTTATCCGAACAAAAACAGGCATTTTTTACGGTAATGGTTTATTTTCATTCGGGCTTCGACTCAAATCTCGCTAAGAAGACCGCATGAAAAAATCAGCGTAATCTGATCTATGACCCTGGAAATATCGACCTCAGTGCTGCTTTTTCCAGTGATCAGCTTACTATTCCTCTCATAAACAGCTGCGCTGATCAGAAAGCTTCATGGTGCTTAGCTCAACAATCACGACAACAGCCTCATAGTTCAGATTGAAAACCTAAAATTGCGCCTAATCCACATCAATCACCGATTCGAATGCGATCTTGCTTCGAACCGCGAAATACCGAATCCGTGCACAAACTAGGAGTTCAGACGGTTCTGAATCCTCACAGAATCAGTCTGGACTCTCATCTAATATTTTCAAATTGTAGCTCCTGAAAGGATGCCTACCGTAAGACGTATATCCTATGATCTCCATGCGATCTCTTTTCATCACCCTAGGCATCCTCGCTCTAACCTCTGTCCTAGCTCTTGCAGATGAGTTCCGCGACACGACTCATGCCTTCTTGAAAAAGCATTGCTTCGAATGCCACGGTGAAGAGGAGCAAGAAGGAGGGATTGCCCTGCATAAAATCGACTCACTCGATGCGGCCCTGAGAAACCATCTCCTCATCGAAAACATCATCGAACAAGTGCACTCGAATGAGATGCCCCCTGACGATCAAGATGTCCTCCCTACCACTGAAGAAAAAACGCAAGTCCTCCGCGCGCTGCGTGCCCTCAGTGAACGTGTCCAATCAGGAGACGTGACACAACGAGCAGGCCGGGTCACTCTCCGGCGGCTGAACCGGAACGAATACAATTATACCGTGCGGGATCTCTTCGGGGTGAATTTCAATCCCAGCCGTGGCTTCCCGATAGATGGAGCCGGGGGAGAAGGTTTCGATAACACCGCTGCCGCCCTCTTTTCCAGTCCCACTCTTCTGGAAAAATACCTCGAAGCGGCGAAAAAAGTCGTCGCGCAAGTTTATCAAAACCCACGACTCAAAAAGACCGTCATCTTCGCCCGCCCCACCGGCCCAAAGGATACCGTAGCCACCGCTGAAAAAGTCCTCAGCTTCCATGCGACTCTCGCCTACCGCCGCCGAGTCACGGAGGACGATCTCAACCCACTTCTCAAAGCCTTTCAACGTGGGATTAATACTGGCCAGACCTATGAAAATTCACTCCGCGCGCCTCTCACCGCACTTCTCATCAACCCCCGCTTCCTCTTCCGCTCTGAGCATGATCAGCCTGGAAAAGAAGAATGGCGCCTCACGGATTTCGAAATCGCCACCCGCCTCGCCTATTTCCTCTGGTCATCCATGCCTGATCGGGAGCTCTTCCGTATAGCCGACGCTGGGAAACTCAGCGACCCCGCCGTCCTTCGTGAGCAGACGCTCCGCATGATCGCGAGCCCGAAATCTACCGCCCTCGCCCGTCACTTCGCTGGCCAGTGGATCGGATTTCATAAAATGATCAATGAAGCCGAACCGGACGCCAAACGCTTTCCCGAGTTCAACTTCGATCTCCGCAAAGCGATGTATTATGAAGGCATCGAATTTTTCACCCACCTCCTCAGGGAAAACCGCCCTATTACCGAACTCATTGATAGCGACTACACCTTTGCTAATGCCACCCTCGCTAAGCACTATGGCTTAAAAGAAAAAGTCACTGGTGACACCATGCAGAAAGTCGCGATTCATAACAAAGTTCGTGGAGGTGTTCTAGGCATGGGCGCAGTCCTGACCACCACCTCACTTCCCATGCGCACCAGCCCCGTGCTCCGTGGCGTCTGGATTCTAGACTCACTCCTCGGCGCTCCTGCTCCGCCGCCTCCACCAGACGCAGGCGAACTCCCCGCCGATGACACCCAGGCCGGAGGCCTCACCTTCCGTGAACAACTCGACATCCACCGCAAAGCCGAACAATGCTCCGGCTGTCACTCCCGCATCGACCCCCTCGGCTACAGCCTCGAGCACTTCGATGCCATCGGCCGTTGGCGAGAAAAGGATGCCAATGGTAAACCCATTGACAGCACCGCCGCCCTCCCTGGCGATATCGAGTTTTCCTCCCCTCAGGAGCTCAAAGCCCTCATCATGGGCGGAAAACATAAATTCGCCCGAAACATGACTCGTAAAATGCTCGCCTACGCCACCGGCCGCGGCCTCGAGTATTATGATGAAGCCATCGTTTCTAAAATCGTCGCCAAGCTCGATACCAAAGAATATCTCACTCAGGAACTCATCCTTCAGATTGTTCAATCTCGTCCATTCTTGAACCGCTCCCGCACCCGCTAACTTCTACCCACATCACCTATGGCAAATATCCAGAGAAACCAATGGCAACTGTCCCGCCGTCATGCCCTTCGTGGTATGGGAGCCACCCTCTCCCTTCCATTTTTAGAAGCCATGCGCCCAGCCTTTGGCCAGGGCGCCTACTCTAGCGACCCGATTCGCATGGCCTGCCTGTTTATGCCAAATGGCGTCCGTCCAGATAAGTGGACCCCGAAGGGAAAAGGTGACAAATTCGAACTCTCTCCCATCCTATCTCCTCTCGAAGCGGTAAAAGAACACCTCCTCGTCATCAGCGGTCTAAGTAATCGCCCCGCGCACCACGGAGATGGTCATTACTTTAAAACCGCGAGCTGGCTCACCTGCACCACTATCGAGGAAACCGAGGGTTCTAACATTTCTTCTAATGGCATCTCGATCGACCAAATCGCCGCTGAAGCCATCGGTGGCGATACCAAGCTCCCCTCCATGGAACTCGGAATCGAACCCATCAAATCAGGTGTTGATCGAAATGTGAAACTCACCCGCCTCTACGGCTCTCACATTTCATGGAAGAAGCCTGACGTCCCTCTCCCCTGTGAAATCAACCCTCGCAGCGCCTTCGACCGCCTTTTCCGAAATCGCAGTAAAGACGCGAAGAATCAGCCACCGATAACATCGGATAAATCCGTCATTGATATCGTGCTCGATGATGCCCGCAGCCTTAAGCGCTCCCTCGGAAATGAAGACACCCATAAACTCGACCAATATCTCGAAAGCGTCCACGAAGTCGAACGGCGCATCAAAAAAGAAGCGCAAGCCGTCGGCTCAGGTCAAAATATTAGTCCCGACGCCCTGAAGCAACTCGATGCTCTCAATAAGCGTATCAAAAAAGCAACCCGTGGCTCGTCCGATAATGAACTCGGCTCCATGCCCCGGCTTAACCCCACCGAGCACGCACGTCTCATGATGGATATCATGGTCCTCGCATTCTGGACCGACTCCACCCGCATCTCCACCTTCATGTTTGGGAGCGCGGTCTCGAATAAAAGCTTCTCCTTCCTCGACGGCGTCAGTGGAGCCCACCACTCCATTTCTCACCATAAAAATAACCCGAAACAGCTCGAGCAATACCAGAAGATCAACACCTGGCACATCGAGCAATACGCATACATGCTCCAGCGCATGAAAGATCTCCCCGACGGCAGCTCCACTCTTCTCGATAACTCCATGGTCCTCTTCGGCTCAGGCATTCGAGACGGAAATGTACACAGCCCAAAAAACATCCCTACCATCCTCGCTGGTGGCGCAGGCGGCCAAATCAAAACCGGCCGCCACCTCGACACCCGCAATGATGGCTCTCTCGCCAGCCTCTACGTCGGGATGCTCAAACGCCTCGGCGTCCCCACAAAAAAAATCGGTGATGCCCGCCGCGAACTGCGAGGAATCTAGTAATTATCAGCTCTCCCCTCAGATCTTTTGAATACCAACAATGATCGGGACAGGAATGACAAGGCTCGCCTGCATTTTTGAGGGACTTTGTTGAGCGAGATGAGCCTATCCATAGAACTGATCTAGAGCCCAGCGCCATTGGCCAACCGCCCTGGATCTGCGTGCACACGCAGGAATCCTGCCTCGACAAGCGAAGTTTGAGCCCTATCCTCGCGCGCCCGCGCTCTGACACGCGGTCTCTCTGCCATGGCCAAAGGATTTCAGACTCTCACCGGCTTTCGGGATTTCCGCCCGGAAGATTGTGCAGTGCGCAATTATCTCTTCGAAATTTTCCGCGAAGTCGCTCGTCGCTATGGCTTTGTCGAATACGAGACTCCCATTCTCGAAAGCACGGACCTTTACCTCAAGAAGTCCGGCGGTGAACTCAGCTCTCAGCTGTTCCGCTTTGAAGATCAGGGCGGACGCGATGTCACCCTCCGCCCGGAAGTGACTGCCTCGCTTGGCCGTCTCGTCACCGCCTGCCAGCGAGATTACCCCAAGCCTTTACGCTGGTTTGAAATCGGCCAGTGCTTCCGCTACGAAAAACCTCAGAAAGGCCGCACGCGGGAGTTTTATCAATTTAATGTCGATCTTCTCGGCGAATCTTGTGCCGCCGCTGATGCGGAGCTTGTCGCTCTTTCCATTGATCTCATGCGTGAGCTTGGCTTCGAAGAAGGTGACTTTGTCATCCGTCTTTCAGACCGCGCCTACTGGCAGAACTTCGGCGAAGCCAAAGGACTGAGCGAAGAGCAGACCGCTGAGCTCCTCCAGATCGTCGATAAACTGGAACGCGAGAAACCTGAGCGCACCGAGGAAAAGCTCTCCGCTCTCGGACTCACTTCTGCAGAGATCAAGGAAGCGATCGAAAATCCCGCTTCACTGGGAGAAAATCTCGAAAGCGTGATTTCTGAAATGGAAGCCCGTGGTATGAAAGACTTCATCGAGGTCGACCTCTCCATCGTTCGTGGTCTCGCTTACTATACCGGCGTTGTTTTTGAGGTCTTTGATGCCAAGAAATCTCTCCGTGCCGTTGCTGGCGGCGGACGCTACGATACTCTCATCACCGCCCTCTCGGATGGAAAAGTCGACCTCCCAGCAGCTGGCTTCGCCATCGGTGATGTCGTCATCCGCCACTTAATCGAGGAAACGCCTCACGCCAATGAGCAGCTTCAGGCCTATCTTTCGGCACAGGCTCCGACGGAAGTTTACGTCGTGCTCGCGGACGAAGAGCAACGATCAAACGCCCTCGCTCTCGTAACCGAACTCCGGGAAATGGCCATTGCTACTAATTTCTCCCTCACCCCTACGAAGGTCGCAAAACAATTCAAACAGGCCGAGCAAATGGGCGCAGACTTCACCATCGTGGTAGGCTCTGAATACCCAGAACTCACTCTCAAAAACCTCCGTGAACGCACCGAGGAAACTATCAGTGCCGATCAGGACGTCCTGCAGGCACTTATCGAAAAAATCGCTTAAAAAACTTACCCCAACTTTTCTTTCAACATGAGAACTCACCATTGTAACGAAATCCGCTCAGCGCACGCCGGCGAAACTGTCACCCTGATCGGCTGGGTCAATAGCACGCGCGATCACGGCGGTGTGATTTTCATCGACTTGCGCGACCGTGAAGGCCTCACTCAGGTGGTCTTCCGCCCGGATGACTCTGAGGAAGCAGCCAAGCTTTCCCACTCCCTACGCGACGAAGATGTGGTGCAGATCACGGGCAAAGTCGCTCCTCGTCTAAAGACGGATGATGTCGATACCACCAATGCGGACCTCCCGACTGGTGAAGTCGAAGTCATCGCCACCCAGCTCACCATCGTCAATAAAGCCGAGGTCCTCCCCTTCCAGCTCGACAAGGAGCTTTCGAACGAGGACATGCGCCTGAAATACCGCTACCTCGATCTTCGCCGCCCTCGTCTCACGAACAATCTCAAGCAACGCCACGTCATCACGAAGGCTGCCCGAGACTACCTTTCTGACGAAGGATTTTTGGAAATTGAAACTCCTATTCTTTCTAAAGCAACACCTGAAGGAGCTCGTGATTTCTTAGTGCCGAGCCGGATCAATCCTGGGAAATTCTACGCCCTTCCCCAGGCTCCTCAGCAGTATAAGCAGATGCTCATGGTTGCTGGTGTGGAGCGCTACTTCCAGATCGCCAAATGCTTTCGCGATGAGGATCTCCGTGCCGACCGCCAGCCTGAGTTCACCCAGATTGACATGGAGCTTTCCTTCGTCGATCAAGATGACGTCATCGGCCTCGTGGAAGGCCTTCTTTCCTCGATGTTCTCCAAGGCTCGCGGAGTCGATGTCCCAACTCCATTTGAGCGCCTGACCTGGCACGATGCGATGGACCGCTTCGGCTCCGACAAGCCTGAACGCCGTATCGGCATGGAACTCACTGATCTCAGCGAAGACCTGAAGGATTGCGAATTTAAAGTCTTCTCTGGCGTGATCAAAAACGGTGGGGTCGTAAAAGCGATCAATGCGAAAGGATTTGCCAACATTTCTACCGGCCAGATCGATAAGCTGACCAAGCTTGCTCAGGAAGCGGGTGCCAAAGGTCTCGCTTATATCCAAGTGCGTGAGGAGGATCGCTCGACCTGGCGCTCACCTTTCGTCAAGCGCCTTACCGATACCGAAATCGAAGCACTCCGCAGCAAGCTGAACATCGAAGCAGGTGACCTCATCCTCTTCGCTGCCGATACCTGGGAGCCAGCCTGTGAAGTGCTGGGCCGAATCCGCATGGAAGTCTGTGGCCTACAGAATCTCCTGGAAGGAAATGACGACCTTGATTTCCTCTGGGTGACTGAGTTCCCCCTTCTCGCCTATGATGAAGAGTCCGGTCGCCACGTCGCGGTTCACCACCCCTTCACTCGCCCGCTCAAAGAAGACGAAGAGAAACTCAAGAATGGCGAACTCGATGGCCTCCGCGCGCAAGCTTACGATGTCGTTCTCAATGGCCACGAACTCGGTGGTGGATCAATCCGGATTCATGAAGCAGACCTTCAGAGCGCGATGTTCAAAGCACTCGGTATTTCCGAAGAAGAAGCGGCCGAAGAATTCGCCCACATTCTCGACGCCTTCAAATTTGGAGCTCCACCGCACGGCGGACTTGCCCTCGGGCTCGATCGTCTTGTGATGCTCGCCTGCCGTGAAGACTCGATCCGTGAAGTCATCGCCTTCCCGAAAAATAACAAGGGAGCCGAACTCATGACCTCCAGCCC
>CALGMJ010000161.1 GCA_937958875.1 uncultured Verrucomicrobiales bacterium
CATATTAATATCCTGACCATTGGAGTTGTGGTCAATAAAGTGGCCATCCCCATCGTTTGGAAAGTCCTTCCACAGTCGACCAAACGTGGAAATTCCAATGCGACACAGCGAATCAAACTCTTCACAAAATTACTAAAAATCATGTCTACCAAGGACATTCATGCCCTCACCATGGACCGAGAATTTGGTGGGGAGAGGTGGTTGAAATGGCTTGAGAAGAAAGAGGTAGGCTATGTCGTGCGAATCAAGAAGAACATCCTCGTTGATGGAAAACATGCGCACAAATACCCTGTGACTGGCAGAGGCAAGAAGAGCCCCCTGCGAACAATCATGGGAATGAAACTATATTTCTCCAACAAAGTCATCCAAAGTAAAGGACGTCGTGACAGTCACTTGTATGTGGTGAGCAACCGCTTCTGTGGGAGAGAAGCGTTGGCGCTTTATCGGATGAGATGGGGAATTGAACAGCTCTTCAGTCATCTCAAAAAACGAGGTTTTGATTTAGAAGCGACTCATATGACAGATGCTTCCAAGCTTGAGAAGCTATTTGCCATCGTGTCGCTGGCGTTCTTATTCAGCTATGGCTGGGGCAGCTACTTGCGAAAGACTCGCAAAGCGACTGCAGCTCTGAAACGTAAAAGCATCTTCCGATTGGGAATGGAAGGAATCCTGCGACTTCTGGGCAATCCTCACCTGAAAGAAAGCGAGCGACAAGAGTTCATCGACTGGCTCAAACTCCCCATCTTCCCCTCAATTTTCATCGTGTAGTGTGATCGGATTTAGAAAACTGGGCGGATGTGCTGGGTGCCAGGTCGCCCTATTGCCAAGCGGCAGATGAACCGCGGAAGTTCTTTCGGCTGCGGTCACTCACAGCGGATGATCTTGCTGATCTTGTCATCATTGAGATCAAGAGCGAGGGGCCGAGCAAGCCACAGCCGAGTGGACAAACACTGGTCCCGTTGGAAGTGGTGATTTGCAATCAGGGCCACCGATCGGCTCAGGCTTTTCAGATCATCGCGGAAGCTCGCTTTTTGTTCCCAAGTGTTCAGGAATTTGTCCCCTTTCTTCTTCAGGGTCAGGAGGGAGGTCAGCCTTTTACCACGGGATTTTTAGAGCCTGGTGAGAATACGAGAATCACGGGGTTCCTCCAGTTTGACACCTCGGCCCAAGGTCAACGCATCGAGGTCACGGTAGAGGCTGATAGCTGTGTGGGAGACTCTTCCCTGCCAGATTGGTGTCGGGTGCCGGAACTCGATGAAGGCAACAACCGGAGCACCATCGAGTTTATTTTCCCACGTGATTGATCGAGAAAGAGTCACTCGTGATTTTTTCTGAAACGTTCTTTTTCATTCATCCAGATGCAATAGTAATGAAAACGTATTTCCTGTCTCTGTCGTTATTTTTTCTGGGTTGTGTCGGACTCTTTGGCCAGCAGCTCCAGCTCCGCAGCACTCCCTATGATGGGAGTAATGGCTTCATCACGCCTCATCAGGCGGCTTATACCGAATCCGTATCGATCACTGTCGAAGCGTGGGTCTTTCCTGAGACCACGAGCGGGTTGCGGACCATCCTTTCTCAGGGTTTTGGCAGTGGGATGTGGTTTGGGCTTCAAGATGGAAAGCTCCGGTTTTCCCGGAGTGGTGGCTTGGCAGCTACCTCAACGGGACAAACGTTGAAAAGGAAACGCTGGGTCCATGTGGCGGCGAGCTATGATGGCACGCGGGTGCGATTTTATCTCGATGGCAGTCTGGACAGCACGGTGACGCTGGACCATCGGGGCAGCGGGACGAGCCGAGATCTCCAAATCGCTCGGGATGGGATCATCACGGCCCCCTTCATCGGAAACTTGGACGAGATCAGGCTTTGGTCACTTGCGCGCAATGGTTCGCAAGTGGCGGCAAGCGTTGACCGGGAATTGCGCGGTATCAGCAGCTTAGTCGGGATCTGGCCGCGAGGCGATGGCCTGGAGGCGATTCGCGAAACGGCGGGCACGGCTATCGGTGAGCGACCTCTTCCGGTGCGGGGTGGCATTCTTCCTCAAGAACTCGTGGTGCCACTGGCGGCAAACAATGTAGTCTTTGATGGGGATGTCAATGTGAGCTCGGAATACGTGGGCGGTGAGGAGATTGTCTTGCGTTACCTGGACAATACAGCCTTCGAGGATGCCACGGCGTATCTCGTGCATGACAATGAATACCTCTATGTCGGCATCACTCGGTCGCGACTGAGAGGAGCAGGTGACCTCATCGACACCTTCAGTGTGCGTGTGGATACGGATGGCACCAGCACCACCTTTGACGGGGAACTCAAGGAGGGGCAGGTGCGCTTGCCCAATGATACGAATTTTTTCAACGAAGTGAGCCCCTTCACGATTGGGAACATCACGATTATGCAGTGGGCATCGGTTGATCCGGTTCCGGATGGGTTTTCTGCCAAGCGCGGACTGCGGACGGAGAATGAATTCTTAGCACGTGATCTGGAGTTTCGCTTTCGGCGGAACCTATTGGGAGACCTCGCCCCGGGTGAGCTGGACCGGCTCATGATCCAGCATTTTCGCAATGAAAGCGTCACGGGTGATCGTCGCTGGCCGGAGGATGGTGATCGTGATGATTCTGCGACCTGGGCCGAGCTGCGCTACGTGAATATTCCGGGTGAGGTTTTGCCCGAGGTTCGAATCCAGGCCCGGGTGCGGAATACGCAGACGAATAGTTTTATCCCAAATTTGCAGCTTGTGCTCTCTGGTCGCGAGGGGGTGATTTCTACTCGGACTTCCAGTGCATCTGAGTTCAGCACTTGGTTTAATCAACCGGTAGGAGTCGACGAGCCGCTCACACTACAGCTCCTCCTCCCGGAGCAAATGGAGGGAATGCCACCACCATTCGAGGGTTGGAGAATTGAAGATCCGATCATCACTGAAGACGGAATTCAGCCCACCTTGGTCAGGCCTCGGGAGGTGCGTTTTCCAGGCTGCGTCGAGTCCCGCTGTGTCTATGCTCAAGTGACTTTTGAACTTCGTCCTCCGCTTCCCGCGACCACGATCGCGGATGTGCAGCCGCAGCGGACCTGGCCGCGCCTTCTCGTGCGGGGAGGAGCCGATCCCAAGCTGACGGCTGGGGGCAAGGTAACGGTGACGGGGGAGAATTTGCACGAGTTCCTGGAATTCTATTTCGTTCGGGGAGATTGCCCGCGTGATCTCAGAGATTGTGTCGAGGGGAGGGATTACTTTGAGGCGATCGAAACCGCCCTGCTCCCTGCGGGGGATGGACTGCCGAGGCGCATCGAGGTCACGGTGCCGGACATCGGGCCGGA
The DNA here is from genome assembly GCA_937958875.1 of uncultured Verrucomicrobiales bacterium. Lineage (GTDB taxonomy): Bacteria > Verrucomicrobiota > Verrucomicrobiia > Verrucomicrobiales > Akkermansiaceae > SW10. The sequence continues at coordinate 3,310 of CALGMJ010000161.1, forward strand.
ACTCTTTGGCAATATGCGCCTCACCGCGCACGATACCTGGAGGCGAGCGGAGAATGGCCCCAGCGGCATCCAGAGCTGGCTGCGCTTTGAGGAATTCCTCCGTGTGGATGAGCCACCTTATCATCTCCTCCACGGCTTCTCTTTTGTGAACCGTGCCAATGGGCATGACTTCGATGATTACCGCGCCGCTTTCTTTGATGAAGTCTGTAGCCCACTCCGAGCCCTGGGGACCTTGGCCTTTTTTCCGGTCTATCTCGAGATACTGGGCAACGGCGAATGTGTGGGCATGACAGTGACGGCGCAGCAGTTTTCCAAAGGACGAGACATCGCGTCGCTAGAGGGCGATGTCTTTTATGCCAACGGCTTTCGCCCGCTGGCGGGAACGGCGAACGAGGCTCCCGTCCCGGCGACTTTCAATGTGGGGAACTTTTGCTCGCCCGCTCCCACCAATGTCTGGGCTGCGATCAAGGCCAATCATGGCGTGCAGTTGAGCAGCGAATTCATCGGCAAGCTACTGGAACAGTTCTCGATCTTCCAGGATGGGCTCATCAGCATCAACTTGCGCAATCAGGTGGCGAGATTGCGTGATCGTCTCCTGGACAAGATGGTGTGCTTTGCCATTGGTGAGCGCGGACACTGCGTGCAACCACTCCGTGTGATCGATGTGGATCCAAACAATGTTCGTATCGAGATCTGGGACTGCAATCGTCCCGAGCAAACGCGCTTCATCGAGATCGATCTCGCGGCGAACCGCTACACCTACGAGTTCGGAGGCGATGACACCTGGGTGGGAAACTGGCTCTTTGTCTACGAAGTCGATCCCATCTACAACCAGAAGCGCCATGTTCCAAGCATCGAGCAAATCGTCTTTGATCTCTCACGTTTTGGGGTGACCCATTTGTGGGAGTTTTTTCAACTTTTCGTCAGTGGAGAGGCCGAGCCGCTAGTTACCGCAGGCGATGGAAGTCAGATCGGCTGGGCCAACACTGGCGAATTTTTCGAGTCCACCGAGGAGACCGTTCTCATTCCGAACTTTAACTGGATCCTGGGTGAGAATCCTCCGCTGGGGCATCATCCGATGGGCATCTTCCACAGTCCGAGTGCCGGTATTCCGTCGATCGAGGTACAGAATCGAGGCGAGCGTTACTTCCTCCACGGCTCTCATCATGGCTCGATGTTTCAGTTCGAGGTCAATGGTGGGGTGAATGGCACCACTGATCAGGTGAGCTGCCGACACCGCAGCGGCAGTAATCAGATCCTGGGATTCAATTTCCGGGCTGGGGAAAGGGGCCGCACTATCGAGTCCCGCATGACTTTGTGTCGGGACAATGAGTGCCATCCCCTCGGGGTGATCATTTCTCCGGTCGCAGTGCCGGAGGGGACCCAGCTCGGCATCGAGATTTTGCCTGATGCCACGGGATTCTTGTTAGACAATGACACTGGAGTCACCATTCGGCCACGGATGGAAGTTCTCACCGCGGGAGACTTTGGGAATCCGGATCAACCCTGGCAGACAGGGATTGTTAATTTTCCCATCCTCGCTGGTGCTCGTCTGAGTGCGAACAGTCTGGATGGCGTGGACCTCCTCAATCTCGCCTATACTCTGGATATCGACCGCGATGGCGTTCCGGAAGAAAGGAGGATCTACCAAGCCCGTACTGGAAGTATCGTGCCTTTTGTAGATCCCGCGGAAGTCTACCCAGAAATCGAACATCTGGGAGATGGAAGTATCCGCCTCATTCGCCCAGAAAGCGTCTCCACTTGGATCATTCAGCACAGCGAGACCCTGGACGGGGACTGGGAAGATCTTGATCTTCCGGATGTGAAAACTGTGATCGAAGATGGCATGGTCATCAGCACTATTCCGGCGACCACAGCGATCAAGCGCTTCTTCCGTCTGGCATTGTGAGTCCCGAGGCTGGGGCGTCTTGCCCCGTCGTGCGAACCATCATCATTGTCTTAGGAGCTGGAAGCCCCGGCCATGCTCCTTCTTCCGTCATAAGCCTTCTCTTCGAAACACTTCCACTGCGGGCTCGTTAGTCATGAGGATGATGTTTTCGGAGTGGGTCACCGCGATGCGGGTGCCGATGCCGCCCAGAGTGATCGGTGGGTGGGATTCGCTGGCAGTGGCAAGATTCCAGAAGCGCACCATTTTATCACCGGAGGTGGCGATGATCGTTTGGCCGCTGGGTGAAAAGTCCACGTGGAAAACGGGAGCGCCATGGTGAAAGCGATGGATGAAGGTACAGGACTTCAGATCCCAGACATGCACCTGCCCATCCGGGCCGGAGAGAGCGAGCAGGGAGCTGTCGGGAGAGAAATCAATATCCGGGTTCCACCCATCGACGTGATCCCAAGCCAAGTTCTCGCCTGCCGCGGTCCAGAGACCGAAGCGCCCGCCCCAATCGATCGTGATGAAGTGGGAACCATCGGGGGTGAAACGGATCTTGCGCATGGTCTCCCGATGGCCTTTGAGCCGCCTCGGTTTGTCATCTTCGAAGAGGTTGATCAAACCGACCCCGGTATGTTGGATCTGGGGGAACTTGGGCTTTATGGCTCCAAATACTAGGGTGCGCTGATCAGGAGAAAGATCGTGAGCGTGGTTGCCAATAAAGCCCCGGAAGCGTTTCACTTCACGGCCATCCTCATGGGTGAGCGCGAAAATGTCTAAATGCAAGGCTAGCAGGTAAGGTTCGTCATGACCTACTGGATGAAGGTGGTTCATGATCGCGCTCTCAATCTCAGGACGATTGACTCCAGGGATCTGACTGGAGCGGTGTCGATGAAGAGGCTGCCCAGTCTCCGCATCGTAGCAGCCATAGAAGCCATCCAGGCTGGAAAGGTAGACCTTGGAGCCATCGTGAGATAGAAGACCATGCCGGATGTGACGGCCTTCGGATGGGATGCGGCAGAGTTCTTCACCACTCTCGGCATCGATGACTGAACACACAGAGTGACGTCCCCGGAAGACACAGAGCCAGCGGCTCTCCTGGTGGTCCGATGTGAGATGGTAGGGCACGCATTGAGGATCACCCGTTTCACCCATGGTGAAATGACGACGGTCTGCGGGAGGCTCACTGGGAGAAACTTCGATTTGCGGAGGAGACCGGAGAAAGATCATGGGAACTACCGCACATCCCACAGCAGCTAATAGCCACCATCGCTTCCAGGGTTGCCAGGAAGAAAGAGATTCACCGGCATGAAAACGGCGTAAGTCTGTGGTGAAGTCTACCATCGCCGGATAGCGCTTCTCACGGTCGGGTGACGAAGCGGTGCGTAGGATTTTTTCGAGACCTGAGGGCACGGGATCTGGTCGTTTTTTCCAGATTTCCGCAAACATGCGCGCGAGCGAAAATTGATCCGCACGAGCATCGACTTCCTGCGTGCCCTCTTGCTCTGGAGCCATGTATTCAGGAGTGCCTATCGCTTTTTCGTCGGCGGTGTAGAGGGTCATCCCAGGTTCTTCGCTGGTGGCCTTGGCAATGCCGAAGTCGATGATTTTCAACATGCCGCTCTCAGTGACGAGGAGGTTGGACGGCTTGAGATCGCGATGGATGATCCCGTGCTCGTGGGTATGGGTGAGGGCCTCGCCGGCGGTGAGGGCGAGGTTGAGGATCTCTTCGTCAGAGGCCGTAAGGCAATAGTCCGTGATTGGGATGCCATCGATCAACTCCATGGTGAACCACGGATAGCCGTCGGTGGTGGATCCCGCTTCATAGAGCCGTGCGATGTGCGGGTGGTTCAGTTTGGATAGAATCTGTCGTTCTAGCTCAAAACGGCGCAAGACTCGCCGGGTATCGATCCCCGGTTTTAGGATTTTGAGAGCCACCTCTCGTTTCAAGGTCTGGATCTGGGTGGCCCGGTAGACGATGCCGAAGCCTCCTTCACCGATCTCCTCATGGACAACGAGGCCCTCGATTTTGGGGCCGTCTGACATTGCGGCTTCGGGCAGGGGAAAGTCGACCATGGCTTCTAGAGTGCATCGAGGACAGAGCGGGACCGAGTCGGAGGGTAGAGGGGTTCCACACTGCGGGCAGGGATTGGACGGGTTGGGCATTGTTGTTCACCTTTCCTCTAGACACGAAAGTCATCTTGTTTCACGAAAAAATGGTTAGAAGGTATTGGAACTCCTCCTCAGCTTCTTCGCGAGATTGGACCGTCTCGATGATTTCCTCTTTGAAGGCGGCTCGGAAATTTTTACGGAGGCGGTGGGCTAGGACCCGCACGGTAGACTTGGCCACACCCAACTCTGCAGCAGTATCCCTAGGCTCGATGTCTCGGGTAGTCGCCACCGCGTGTTTCAGAGCCTCGTATTCTGAGAGCTTACCCTGTGCGTCATAGTCACGGCGTAGGCGGCAATGAGTGCGGTTGAGCAGCTCGATGGCCCAACGCTGATCGAAGAGCTTGTCCGGTGCCGTTTCATCTGAAAATTCGCTTAGGCTTAGATAAGCGAGTTCCTCACGGCCAAAGTTGTCCTTGCTGACATCCAGCGAGAGTGGCTTGATGCCACCGCCTCGTTTTTGTCGGTACTCATGCTTCTGCCAGGCATTTAGATGGCGTTTGAAAGCACCGATGAGAAAGGAGCGCATACGCCCCTTGCTTTCATCTGCTTTGAAAAAGGTTTCTTGATCGGCCACCGAGGCTAGGAACGACTGGGTGAGATCTTCCGCGTCTTCAGCCTTCATACCGAAGCGGCGGGCGAAGGCATAGATCGGCTGCCAGTAGATTTGGCAGAGTTCTTCGAGAGCCGTATCCGAGTGCTCAATGACCAAACTCCAGCGAGTGGGTGGAAAATGCTCATCGCTTGTTAGACCATCTGGCATAATCTTCAAGCTAGATACTCTTTTATCAGAAGAACAGCTCTTTGTAGAGTGTAGGACAATCAAGCTCGGGAGAGCTGGAGAAGTGGCTATGCCCCCAAGGATTCAGGGTCCCTACACAAGGGAACCCCAAGATATAGACATTAATTAGACTGGTACGCTATATCTGGGTTCATTAACATCTCTGGATGCCTAGAAATCCCATGGGTATCCAAAACTAAGTGACCCTGCAGTTCCAGATGATGGCGAGTTCGGCCAGATAATCGCGGTATAGAAGACGGTGTGACAATCCATGGCGCAACCAGCGAATGAAGCGAACAGTCCGCTGTGTCGCCCTCGTGAAGAAGCCATTGATGTGGCTCACCTGAGTTGGCGGCTTCTTGTCACCATAACGGCTTCGGAGGCGAATTTCATTTTTCCGTGGTTCCACCCGGTCCCGCATTTCTTCTTTTTTACCAAGATGGGCTTCCAGCAGAAGCATGAGGCTATGAGTCAGGCAGAGAAAGTTAGCATGAGCTTTCTTAGCCTCTTTTGAGCTGGCCCAGGAACGTTGCTCCTCCAGTTTGGTTTTGAGTTCATCGCAATTTTACGCCCAATTTTACGCCAGGCATACTTTAAATTGGGGGCGCTCAATGCCTGTATTTGTAATGGTTTTATGGTGGGGGGTGAAGGGTAGTTTGGCGCAGGAAAAGTCATATTTTATGCCAAGTGTGAATGGGTTAACCTATGATTCATTAGGATGCCCCAGATACCACCGCTAAACGTACCGTATTTGGGCAGTCTATCAGAGGCTGAGTGTGCTGAATGGGCCTGTTTTTAGGCCGGCCATGGTGGTGACCATTTGTTGGCGGAGCCAGGGGACTTTCATTGCTATTGGGAAACCTAGGTCTCTGATGGTGCTGAGCAGGGGGAGGTCTGATTGGAAGAAGGGGGTGGTCCAGCGGGTGGCGAATTGGTAGAAGCGAAGGTGGTTCCGGCGGCGGAGACTGTATTGAGTGAGGGCTTTTTGAAGGGGGAATTCTTGGAGGCAATCGGCGAGGGTGGCGGCATCCATGAGGGCGAGGTTGACTCCTTGGCCGAGCTGGGGGGAGAGGGCGTGTCCGGCATCTCCTAGGATGGCGTGGTGGGAGGTGTGCCAGTGCGGCATGCGGACGTCGTAGTAGGCGGCGGATTGGAGCTGATCCATTGTTTCAACCTGTTGGAGGAAGCTTTCAGCCTGTGGGGATATGCGTGAGACGTGGTCTTTCCATTCTTGTAGGGGGCGTGTTTTCCACTGGTCTAGGTCGTCCATGCGGATGGACCAGAAGAGGCTGAGAAAATCTTGGGAGGTGCCGGTAGGGAGGTAGCCGTTGAGCCAGCTGGAGCCTTCGACGCATTGCCAGAGGGTTTTGGGATCGAAGTCAGTGGTTCTTTTGCCAATGAACCAGAGGGCGCCCCAGGGGTAGCGGCTGACTTTTGAGGGAATGCCGGTCTGTGCTCGGAGGCGCGAGCGGGCTCCGTCGCAGATGAGGGTGAGGTCGAAGGGACCGTGTTTCTTCTGGTGGATGTCGTTAAGGAAATGACCGTCGAGGGAGGTGATTTCGTGATCCCATTTGAGGTGGACTCCAGATTTTTCTGCTGCAGAGAGGAGGAGGTCTAGGAGAGTGGGGCGATAGGTGCCAGCGCCGAAGAGGTCGGGTTGGAGTTCTTGGTAGTGAAGATCTAGGAGGGTGGTTCCGGCGGTATTACGGCAGAAGAGGTGATCGATGTGTGCGGTCTGGGGAAGTAGTTCATCGAGGAGTCCGAGGCGTTTGATCACGCTCATGCCAGTGGGCTGAAGGAGGAAGCCTGCTCCGACAGCTTCTTTCCGGGGAGCGCGTTCGAAGAGGGTGACTTCATGTCCGGCGCGTGCGAGAAAGGTGGCGATGGCAGGGCCCGCAGTGCCAGATCCCGCGATGCCTACCCGGAGTGTTTTTTCCACGGGGGGACTGTCCGATGATTTTGAGAAATAAAAAGGCCCCAATTTCCAAAAGAATGGAAAAAGGGGCCTTTGAAGGTGTGGTGAGATCCGAGCTTACTTTTTTGGAAGGTGGATTTTAAAGCAGTAGGCGAATTTGCAGGGCTTTTTCTCAGGGAAGGTGACGATGAGGCCGTCTCCGCTGTGGTCCCATTTGAGTTCGCCTTGGTGTCCGAGAAGTTCGACCGAGTGGATTTTTCCAATGCGTGCGTTCATGGGGGCGAGGAATTCCATGGTGGCGGTGTTACCGTTTTTCGGCCAATCGAGCACGAAGGCATAGAGGTATTCGCCCTTGGTGGTGTAGCGAATGTCTTTCGACTTCATGGGAGATTTTTTGACGCGGTGGGGCATGCGGGTGTGGCCTTCGCCATAGAGATACCAAGGGCGGGTGTCGTAGATGCCTTCACCGTTGATTTTCAGCCAAGCACCGATGTCTTCGAGGATCTTAGTCGCTGTGGCGTCGAGGGTGCCGTCTGCTTTGATGGGGATATTGAGCAAGAGGTTTCCGTTCTTACTTACGATATCGGTGAGCTTGTCGACGACGGCGTCAGCGGTGGTGTAAGGGGTGTCGCGATTGTATCCCCAGGAGCCGATGGAGTCGTCAGTTTGCCAGGGTTTTTCGAGGATGTGGCTCGCTTTGCCTCGTTCGAAATCTAGGGTGGCCATACCGTCGGCGTAGAGTCCTTGCCAAGGGCGAGCTTTGATACACATGACGCCTTCGGGCCGCTGATTATAGAAATGTGAAATGACTTCGAGGCCAGTTTTTCCCTGATCTTCTCCTCGGAACGGCACGGCGCAGTCGAAGTAAAGAAGGTCGGGATCATAGTCAGCTACGAGCTGGTTCACGCGGGCTTTCCAGTGGTCGCGCCAGACTTTGGTGGTTTCAAAGGGGGCGCGGGCGTGGGGAAATTGGCCATCATTGGTGGGGTAGAGTCCTTTCCCTTTCCCTTGGGCGCCGTCGTAGGGCACGCCTTTTTTAGGGCCTTTGGTGTCGGCTTGGTTGGCGGTGTGAAGCCAGGAGTAGCTCCGGGAGAGGTGGGTGGTGACTCCGAAGCGAAGACCTGCTTTGAGAGTGGCGTCTTTCCACATTTTGATGAGGTCTTTCTTTGGTCCCATCTTGACGGCATTCCACTCGTGATGTTTCGAGTCCCAGAGGTCGAAGTTGTCATGATGGACCGCGCAGGGGGTGAAATAGCGGGCTCCTGCTTTTTTAAAGAGGGCGACGAGGGTGTCGGGGTCGAATTTTTCGGCTTTCCACATGGGGATGAAATCCTTGTAACCAAATTCTGAAGGATGGCCGTAGGTCTTGACGTGATGGGCGTATTCTTTCCGGTCTTCTTCATAGAGTCGGCGGGCGTACCATTCGCCTTTTTCTGCCACCGAATAGGCTCCCCAGTGGAGATAGATGCCGAATTTTGCGTCACGAAACCATTCTGGGCATTCGTATTGTTGAAGGGAGGAGACCTCAGGGAGATAAGTTTTCTGAGATGAAGCCTGAGCTTTCGATTCGTCAGCATTGACGAGCGCGGAAAAAAAAACCGAGGAAGCAAAAAGAGCGCCTTTGCTGAGAGAGGTTGTTCTTTTGAGCTTATGCCAGCGAGGTAGTTGTTTCATTAAGAACGAGACTGGGATCAGAGCATGAAAATGACGATTTTAAAGTTCTTCTCCTTCCTCGGAAAATTGTTTGAAAGTTAGCTGACTTTTTTCCCGGCGATCCGTTAAAAGGCCTGAAGTCAGATATTTTCATCATCCGCTCTATCGCTCCTGTTCTGCCTTTAGCATATGATCAGGAATTTGCGGCAGCTTCGAAGCAATCTGGAAGTATGATTGTTATCGTACTGTTAGATGGTGCAGCTTTCGGGAAGGATACGGGAAAATCACCTTCAGATAATATGCTCTAACGAGCCGGCTCGTTCCTAAAAGCACTTATCAAGACATCATCAGCCTCATCGAGAGGGGGAAAAATTAGCGGATTTCTAAGGATGCTGACAGTAGGGGAAAGGTCTTTAAGACCTCAGTCTAGTGAATGATTCTGGTATCCGTCATGTCTTATCCCAGAATCATTCATAAGTGAGTATGTTATTTTCTTCTGCGAGAGTCATTGTTTCCGGTTTTCTCCTCATTTTTCTAAGCGCTGCGAGGGCTCAGGAAGGTGAGGATTTACGGATCTATTACGTGGGAAATTCCCTCACTTGGGATGCGAAGCCTCTTCAGGTGCGCTCCACTCTGGGGCGTGCGCCATTTAATATCTTGGATGGCTTTCACCTCCGGTGTGGGCAGGGGCTACGGACTATTGTCAATGAGACGGAGATCGAACCTTGTATCGACCCTCCTGCTCCATATGGAGAATGGACTAATGCACTCGCGAACTACGAATGGGATGCCATCACTCTCCAGGCATATCCGGGAGGAAATGCTCTCGAAGAATTGGCGGCTACCCGCACCCTCATCGAGACTGCTACTGCTGGAGGGAGAAATGCGGACTGCAAATTTTTCCTCTACCTTGCTTGGCCGAAAAAGAGCGCCTCATCGACTTTTTCAGAGCGGATGTTGACGCCATTTCGCGGTGAAACAGAACGTGTCTTTTTAAACCAAGGCTTTCTCGACTGGTGGTATGAGCAAGTCACCGCCGCGTTCCCAAATCTCAACATTCATGCCCTCCCTACAGGCATTGCCTATGCCTCTCTCGATGAAAAGCTGCGGGAAATTCCCACCCAAGCGTATTCCAGCGCTCATAGCCTCTATCGTGATGATGACCATATGAATACAGAAGAGGGCCGTCATCTTGCGCTCACTATGATGCTTTGCGCAATCTCAGGGATTCATCCTAGCGAGCAGAAATTTTCCAGCGGATATCTCGCTAAGATCGACCCTGTTTATCGAGAGATCGCGGAGGAAGTGGCCTGGCATACTCTCACCACAGACGCTCGCAGCGGTATCATCGCCGAGCAGTTTCTCGCTTTTAAACAGCCGGAAGATCCTTCGCTTAGAGAAGTGTCTTACATCGGGACTTTACAGTCTTCCGCGACGCTCGGATCCTGGCAAGATGTCGTGGGAGCCACCTCTCCTCATCGGTTCCGCACTGATGAACAGTCCCGTTTTTTCCGGCTGAAAGAGTAGTATTTTTTGTGGGTCAGGATCTTTTTCTGCGTGACACCATTTCCCTGCTCGATTTCCCGGGTGAGCCGCCTGATAGTCTCTGCACACCGCGCTCATCCTAGATGCCCTCCAGTACTGTCGAAAACTATCTTAAAGCGATCTGGTCTCTCCAGCAGAGTCTCCCGGAGGACACCCTCGTTCCCGTAGGACATGTGGCCGAAAAGCTCTCCGTCACTCCGGGCACAGTAACCACCATGATGCGGCAGCTTTTAAAAAAAGAGCTCGTCCATTACACGCCGCGGAAAGGGGTCATGCTCAATGATGCTGGTCGAGTGGAAGCCATGAAAGTGCTGCGCCGGCATCGACTCGTCGAAACCTTCCTCGTCGAAGTGATGAAGCTCGACTGGGCAGAGGTCCATGAAGATGCCGAGGTCCTAGAGCACGTTATCTCAGACCGTCTCCTCGCCCGCATGGACGAGATGCTTTCCCATCCCACTCATGACCCCCACGGAGCTCCCATTCCTTCTGAAAGTGGAGAACTTCACCGTGATCTCACTTCCTCCCTAGCAGATTGTGCTCCGGGTCACTACACCCTGACTCGTGTCCGTGAGGATAAGCCAGCTTTTCTTCAATGGCTTGCTCAGCAGGGATTAAAACCAGGCTCAGCTCTTGAACTTACCGCGCGTGACGTCCACGCAGATACCTTGACCCTCAGTCTTCCTCATCAGGAGACTCCCGTGCAGCTCTCCGTTCCCGCAGCTAAGTCACTCCTCGTGGCGCATGGATGATGGACAGACGCGGTAGAAATGTTCTCTTAGGGGGACCTTTCTCGATGAATCGCTTCCTTCTTCTTTTAACTGGCCTCACCTTCTTGGCCAAGGTCTCGTCCGCTCAGATCACCCCGCGCATTTCCACCTATCTCGGTGATAATCAGCGGAACTATTACGGGAACTACGCTCCCACCGCCCTACGGGTGAAATGGAAAACGCCCCTTGGGAGTGGAAAAACTCGTATCGGACGAAAGACCGTCTCATGGCGCGGGGCAGGGTGGACCGGCCAGCCACTCGTGATCGATGAAAATGGAGAAACCTTCCTCATCCAGGGCACCCTCAGCCATGCGGTGAAGAAGATCCGCGCGCGAGACGGGAAAGTCATTTGGAGCACGAAGGTCGGTGATGTCATCAAGGGCACCCCGACTTTCACCGATGTCGGTGGGAATGATCCTGAGCAGAGATACATCCTCATCGTTGGAAGTCGAAAGGGGCTCCAGGCCGACTTTATCAACGGCCCTGCGCACAGCCTTCATGGCATTTCCTACCTCACCGGTAAGCGCCTCTGGCGTCATAACAGCCGTCGCACGCACAGCAATACCCGTGATGTCGACGCCTCCGCGGTCGTCATCAGTAAAGGAAAGGCCTGTATCCCGCTAGAAAATGGCTACTTCACCGTCTTTTCTCCAGACCCACGGAAAGCTCGGCCCAAGGACGGGTTCCCTGCGCCGAAAATCCATAAGCAATATCTCCTCTACCGTGATCGGGATATCACCACCTACGGGCGTGACCTAGCCTGTGAATCCTCGCCCACTTGGTATCGTGGCAAAGCATGGGTCGCAGCTGGCGTCGGTCGTGTCTATTCCTGCGGAGTCGGTACCTTTGGTGGTGCAGGTTGGAGTCTCGATGTCGGTGGGGATCTCAATGGCAGCATGCCCCTTACAAACGACAGTCACCTTCTACTCGGAATTGAAAAGCAATACATCTCTGGTCAGGGCGGAGTGATGAAATTTAAACCCGGCGGAAAAGTGAGTTGGTATTTCCCTCTCCCGAACAAGAAATTCTTCGAATGGCAGGGAGGCTTGGTCGGTTCCCCAGCTGTCAATCACCGCTACCGGAGTTCCGTCTCACAAGATCTTGCCTGCTTCGTCGGCGTGGATGGCGTGCTCACCCTCATCAACCACAAGAAGCTCCAGCCCGGCGTCACCGTTCCCGGACCGCGGCGGAAAAACCAATATCCTTCTCCTCTCGTTCTGGATCAGGTCAAACTCCCCACTGGCTCCATCTCCAGCCCGCTCTTCTTGGGGGATAAAATCATCGTCGGCTATGACAATGGACTCGATCTCTATCAAGTCACCCCAGCGAATAAACTCCAGCGTCTCGCCCGCCTTCCCGGCCCCATGTTCGATGCCACCCCCACCGTCTGGAACGGTCGCGTCTACGCTGCCTCTAAAAATGGCTATCTCTACTGCCTCGGAAATTAAGATCGCTCCATACTAGTGCTTTGTCAGGACTAAGATTTCAGGTAAGTGCGAAGGATATCGGAAATCTGGCAAGGCGGAGATGATCAGTGAATCGAGCATTCTCTTAGCATCGACAACGCGGCCAGATTTTCGAGAGACCAGCAGGAACCCGAAAT
>CALGMJ010000162.1 GCA_937958875.1 uncultured Verrucomicrobiales bacterium
TTCGGGTTCCTGCTGGTCTCTCGAAAATCTGGCCGCGTTGTCGATGCTAAGAGAATGCTCGATTCACTGATCACCTCCGCCTTGCCAGATTTCCGATATCCTTCGCACTTACCTGAAATCTTAGTCCTGACAAAGCACTAGGTTCTTTTTGAGCGTCTAGAGGGAGAAATTCTGATTCCCCTCAATTCAAGATCTATCCAAGGACGCCTGCCAGAGAGCAGCCACCACTTCGCGGTGAAGGTTTTTACGCGTTGAGCATAAGCCTACTTCATATGGCGTTAAGATTGGGGCAGCTTTGATCACTTCAACTTGGTCTCGGAAAGGGCTTTTTTCTAATACCAGCTCGGGAACAACACTCACCCCGGATCCAAGCCGGACCATCGCAATGATGGCCTCATTTCCAGATACCTCTGTGGCCACTCGAGGACGGATCTTACGTTTCCTCAAATACGCCTCCAGACGTCGGCGCGAAAGTCCACCACTGGGAAGAACCAGAGTCGCCAAGCTGAGATCAAGCTCCCCCTCAGCCATGGGAACATCCTTCAAACCAATGGGCCCAATGAATACTAAAGCGGTCTTTTCCAGGGGCAAAAATTCTAAGTCACCTGGCTGCCGATCTGGTAAAGCAGCCACTGCGAGATCAATCTCACCAGTCATCACCTGCGGCACCGCCTCCTCCGCCACCCCGGTTTTAAGGTTCAACTGCACCGAAGGGTAGCGGGCTCGATAGACCTCCATGAGCTCTGGGAGGATACTGTAAACTGCGGTTACCGAAGCATAAATCGAAACCACTCCAGTCATCTCTTCCTGCCCTGACAGTTTCGCCTTTAGCCCATCCCAGCTCTCCATGGCCTCCCGAGCGTAGCTACGAAAGTGTTGGCCTGCCATCGTCAGAGTAACCCCTCTACGATCCCGGATGAAAAGAGACTGCCCTAGTTCTTCCTCAAGCCGCTGGATCGCCCTCGTTAATGCCGATGGACTGAGATGACAAATCTGACTCGCTCGACCAAAGTGCAAAGTCTCACACAGAGTCAAAAAAGGCTGAAGTTCACGTGGAGTCATTTATCTTTCAAATATCGCAACACCTTCTTTCATTCAATTCAATATCCGCAACGCGATTCTTCGTTGACGAATCTCCCGTTCCTGACAATGAGGGTTCGTCAGTTGTTAACAATTATGAGCACGAACTACTTCAACACTCTTCCTCTCCGCCGCCAGCTCGATGAACTCGGTACCTGCCGCTTCATGGATGCGTCTGAATTTGCCAATGGTATCGACGCCGCTAAGGGCAAGAAGATCGTCATCGTGGGCTGTGGTGCCCAAGGTCTCAACCAGGGCCTCAACATGCGCGACTCCGGTCTCGACGTTTCTTACACCCTGCGCGCCGCCGCGATCGAAGAAAAGCGCCAGTCTTTCCTTAATGCCAGCGAAAATGGCTTCGCCGTCGGAACCTATGAAGAGATGCTTCCCTCTGCTGACATCGTCATGAACCTCGCTCCTGATAAGCAGCACACCGACGTGGTCAAGACAGTCGTCCCACTCATGAAAGAAGGCGCCTGCTTCTCATACGCCCATGGCTTCAACATCGTGGAAGAAGGCACCGAGATCCGTAAAGACCTCACCGTCATCATGGTCGCTCCTAAGTCTCCAGGTTCTGAAGTACGAGAAGAATACAAGCGGGGATTTGGAGTCCCAACGCTCATCGCCTGCCACGGGGAAAATGATCCTACTGGTGACGGTATCGAGCTCGCGAAGGCTCTCTGTGTTGCGCAGGGCGGTGACCGCGCCGGCGTGCTTGAGTCCAGCTTCGTCGCCGAAGTGAAATCTGACCTCATGGGAGAGCAAACCATCCTCTGCGGCCTCCTCCAGGCCGGGTCGATCCTTTGCTTCGATAAGATGAAAGCCGACGGCATCGACACTCAGTGGGCTGTTAAATTCATCCAGTATGGCTGGGAAACCATCACCGAAGCGCTCAAACAAGGCGGTATCACTAACATGATGGATCGCCTCTCTAACCCAGCGAAGATCAAAGCATTCGAGCTCTCCGAGCAGCTGAAAGTCATCATGCGTGACCTCTTCTATAAGCACATGGACGACATCATTTCCGGTGAGTTCTCCAGCACCATGATGGCTGACTGGGCAAACAATGACGAAAATCTCCTCGGCTGGCGTCAAGCGACTGGCGAGACTGAGTTCGAGAAGACCGAAGCGAAAGGCGATGTCTCCGAGCAAGAATACTTCGATAAAGGAATCCTGATGGTCGCCATGGTGCGGGCTGGAGTTGAGCTTGCTTTCGAAGCAATGGTAGAAGCTGGCATTGAGCCTGAGTCCGCCTACTACGAGTCTCTCCACGAGACCCCACTCATAGCAAATACCATCGCCCGTAAGAAACTCTTCGAGATGAATAATGTCATCTCTGACACTGCAGAATACGGTTGCTACCTCTTCAGCCACGCTGCGGTCCCTCTTCTCGAGGACTTCATGAAGACTGTCGAGACTGACGTCATCGGAAAAGGTCTCAGCCTCGAAGATGCCAGCGTGGACAACAAGACTCTCGTCGAAGTGAACGCCATCATCCGCGAGCACGAAGTCGAAGAAATCGGCGTTTACCTCCGGGACGCGATGGGCGCAATGAAGCCCGTCTTCACCGAAGCATAAGCTCAATAGAGTTCTCCTTTTTTCAAAAAGCTCGGGTCGGTAGACTCGGGCTTTTTTTATCATCGAAATTCCAGCCTGCTACAATTTTCGCTCCGTTATACCATAGCTTAACGAAAAAATAAGTGATGTAATAAGCTCGAGCGACAGAGATGTTTAAAAAACTCAAAGAACAAATCAAGAAAGAGCAAAAGCCTGTAGAGCCGGAGCAAGGGAAACGTTTATCCCACAAAGAGTCATCAAATGGCTCGACGGTTTTTGAAATTAAAGGAAAAGGCTATCCAGGATTCTCTATCTTCTTAGGAGCGATGTTTTTAGGAATCCCCTCGATTCTGCTTTTTGCAATTCTCTTTGGCACCCCTTCGCCAGATAATCTGAGCTGGGGAAAACCATTCGCGCTACTTTTCCTACTCCCTTTTTTCGTAATCGGGATTTCAACGTTTCTTATCGGAATTTTTCTCTGGCTGGGGAAATCACGACTCACACTTGAAAATCATAGAATCAGCCTTAGCAGGATGATTTTAGGAAAGGCCTTTCAGACAAAGATTCTCCCTCGTGAAAATTTAAAATTACGGTTTGAGAAGAGCCATGAGGAAGATGATGTGGCTCATTACAAATTAACGCTGGAGGCAGGAGAGAAAAAAATCAGCTTCGGTGGCAGTCTCAAGGAAGCTGAACTTTTATGGCTAGATCAGCAAATTCGACTCGCTTTAGGTCACGAAACCTATGACCCCATTAATATAGCAACAACAATACAACAGGATCTTGAGGCTGAAGTCCAAAACACTGAGCTTAATCGCAGTTACCGATCTCATAAATTGCAATTTTCCCAAACTCTCAATGGTTGGAATGCGCGAACAAAAAGTGGAATCCTCGGTCCTCTTGGCTTGATGCTCTTTGGCAGTATTTTTCTAGCAACAGGACTTTTTATGGAAGGCTCACTTGCGGAATACTTACACAATCAGTTCGAATGGTTTCGAAAGCTAGTAGAAAATTCGACTGGGGGATCGCCTCCCTTTTTCTTTGCGCTCATTTTTATAGTCATCGGCTCCGGTGTGATTATTGGCGGATTATGGTCTCTGGGATATCAGCTAAAAATCGAGAAACGGCATTCACGACTACGAATCACAAAGCGCTGCTACGGCATAGGCACGAATCAAACGGTAGAGCTTTCGAACATCAAAAAGTTCGAAATTAGTAATCATGGGGCTGTCAAAGATGAGCCACGCTTTAAACTCCTGATACACCTAATGAATGGCAAGAAAGTAAAACTTCTGCATCTCTCCAATGGTAGGGACACTGGCCAATTGAAAGCCTGGATCGAAGCTGATGCGCCTCAGCTTTCTGACAAGATCCTGACTCAGACAAAGCCTAACCATTAGTCGAATAGGCGGCGGCGCCCGGTTGACGAAGCATAACAATCTACGAGGAAAAATAGCGACAAGAGGAAGAAATACATTCTCAACTTACTGGAAAAACGCACACAGAGACCGACCACGCAGGCATCTAATGCTATTTATTTAGCATTTAATGGAATTCAGAAACCTCATCATCTAAATTCGTAAAAATTATCATCCCCAAAAGAAAAAATTGGTTTGTTTTTTTCTGTTAGATTTCGAAACACTCACTCGCTTTCAGTGTATTAGCCAATAGAGCTAATCTTGCTTACGAAAACCCCAGAATCATGAAACTCATCAAATCCTCCTCTGCCGCTTTCCTAATCACGCTGGCGCCTCTAGCCACAATCAATGCAGCTGTCGTTCTCGTCGTAGATGTCAGCGACCCCTCAGCAGTCACCTTTACCGCTCAAGATGCGGCCTCTGATGTTAGCTCAAGTCTTAACCGCTCTTTTGAAGGTCTTACCATCGAGAATTTTTTTACAGCTTCGATCACGGTTTCAGCGAACCCTCCTCGCCCTATAGCAGGCGACCTTACCCCTAGTCTTGGCATTCAGACGAATCCGTATGTAGGAACTGGAACTTTCGACTATGGAAATAGTACAAATTTTGGACCAGGCAATGACCTCTCTGTTTTCGCTGATAACACCGTTGAAAATAGTCAGCAATTTACCGCAGGTCAGCGGGCGTTCAACGGACAGGCGATCATTGACTTTAGCACTGAAGCCGCTGTCCTTCCCTCTGTAGGCTCTACCGGAGATGTGATTACCGGATTTGACCCGAGCAATACCGGAGAAGGCTTAGTCATTGGTCAGTGGACTGTCGTGCCTGAACCATCTTCTACTCTGATGCTCTTCGCCGCTTTGATCGGCTTTGGCAGCGTTCGTCGCCGGAAGTAAATCCATCGAACAAACGTTCACTTTAAATGATGAGGATCTGCGCTTGCGCGCAGGTCCTCTCTTTTTTTGGTAGGTAACCCATCTTACAGACTCACCACCACTCGGATAAAGCCACGCTCCTCTTTCGGAAAACGTAATCTCACCTGAGCCTCCTCCATCATCACCTCGAAAGTTCCCTCACCCATCGTGATATCTTCCCAGTCATTTTCACCAAGCGTAACGCTGCGCTGGAATTTAAACTGCGCATCAGTCGCCAGTTCATTCATGGGTAACTCGTAGAGAAAAAATGAATTGTCATCAGGGTCAGTTCTTAAAGCCCCAGGCATGACGCTCTTCCCGAGCGGATTGAGATCGAGGAAATACTCCAACGCATTGGGAATGCCATCGCCATCCGGGTCTGCCTGCGCACCAGAGATTGCCTCATCAGCGGCCTGACTGGCGGTCCAGTTTGTCTCACGCCAAATTAAGAAAGGTGTTTCTACCGCATCATCTTCCACCACTAGAGTAAGCGTGTAAGTTTCAGTGAAATCCCCCCGGAGATTTTCGAAACGGTAACCTGTAATCAAGATCTGATAGTTTCCCTCTACTTCTGGCGTCCCGGAAAGCGAGCCTCCAGGAAATGGCCGCCCGCTATCTGGATCTACCAATCCAAATTCATATTCAAGGCCACCAATAACGTCAAAGCCCTCGACCCGATAGGACTGCGCTGTGTGAGCACCCACTGATTCAAATTCCCATACAAACGGCTCTCCCACCTTAGCCATCGCAGGATCTTCAAAACCAGGCACTGGCGCCACCATCGTCGTCGACTGCCCACTCAAGGTATGGACACCTACAAAATTAATCGTGAGAGGCGTCGCCACCCGAAGACTCACGGGCGAAGACACCAGCGGAGTCAAATATTTCACAAAAGGCAAGCGCTGACCAATCAGCGTTAAGCTACTCGCAAAAAAATGAAGAGACCTCTGCAATCCAAGACTTTCGGGCATGACACAACTTTATCTTAAAACGCCGTTTTTGTGGTCAATTTTTCGGGATTCTTATTCTGACGTCCCAGAGATCTCCAAAACTCTTTCAGCAGAAGTGAGATACAGTTTATGGCCTTTCACTAATTACAGCCACAACCGCCACCTCCAATGCCATTCCCTCCGTGAGAAGCTTCCCGAGAAAAGAACATGTGATCAGACATCGCATCACCCAGTTCATGCCGATCTGGCTGCATCACCTTCTTCGCCAAGTATCCCCGTTGATCAATGGGCACCTTTGCACAAGAAGCTAAAAACAGGGAGCTAAGGAACAAAAGCCACTTCATGATGAGATAAGATAACGATGCATGTTCTGAGAGAAATATAAATCTGACCGACTTTGTAAAACCCCCTCCACCTGATGATGCCGCTCAATTTCAGCCAGCCCTTCTGAAATGCCCCGAATACAAGCAGAGGTCGCCAGCAACCCCGCCGTCAGACAATCATTAGCGAGACCACTCGCCGTTAACACTTCATTCACCGCTGGCTCGCCTGAACGAATATCGAGAATATGACCAAAACGCTCTCCCCCAATACTCCGATACCGTCGCCCGTTTCCAGAAGTCGCTACTGCTTGCCCCGAGAGAGCAACCCGGTGAACGGGAGCATCAAGCTCACCCGCATTTTCGATTCCGACCACCCAATAGTCACCCTGTGGAGGCGAACCAAGCGTCGCCACATCCCTCCCAAGATCCACTAAAGCGGCCTCGACCCCAAACTCGACAGCAATCGTTCTAAGACGATCCACCGCATATTCCTTTCCAAAACCACCAATCTCGATGGCCATCCCCTCCTGAGGGAGGAAAAGATGACCTGGACGATAGTCAACTGCCTCCCAGGATACCAACTTAAGAACATCTTCAACCTCTCTCGTACTTGGCCGCACCCCTCTCCGCTCCGCTTCTTCCCAGAGTAAAGTGAGGGGACATGCCGAAGCATCAATCAGCCCCTGCGTAAACTGATAGCTATACTGGCATAGCGCGACGATCTCGTCCTGCTCTGGAGTGAGCTCGAATGAACGCCTTCCTGCTCCCGCATTCACCTGCGAAAGGAAACTATCAGCCCGATAGCGTGACCACGTCGCTTCAAATTTTTGAATCCAAGTAAGAGCCGCAGTCTTGAAAGCTCTCGCCTCCTTCACTGCCGGAGCACGAAACTGAATCTCACACGCTGTCCCCAAAGCCTGAAAACGGAGCTTAAATAGACCAGGAGTGAGATCAGTAGCCATCTTCACCATTCATTAAAATTCCCACTGCACTCCTGCTGAGAACACATTTGCGGATGGGAAAAACTCATCAGGAGTGCGCTCATTTCTCCCATCCATCTCATACCGTTCATATTGCAACTCAAAAGCCAGATCTTCTCTCGGTTCATAGCTCAGACGAACCCCATAGGTCACTGAGTTCAAAGCAGCGAGCCGATAGTCTGAGGAATAAAATGGCCCTACTCCATCGTTTCTCCCATGTCCAAAAATCCCCGTCCCCGTGAGGCTCGGTTGATAATAGTCGGCACTACTCTGCTGATAATACCGGAAGTATGGCGTGACACTAAGCTTTTCACTCACCTGCTGACTCCACTTCACCTCATACGTGTGTCCTTCCAAATCGTCGCTATTTGAGAAAAAACGATAAGACCCCGAGAGAGCTGCATCCAGTTCTGGAAAATAATGACGTCCCGCTATCTTCGCCACCCAGCGATCTTGTTCATCAGGCCGGTTTTCTACCCAGTTAATCGTCCGCACCGATCCTCGACGTGAGAATACTTCAGAAATACTGCGATATGGATCTGCAAGATACCCTTCCGAACGACCATACCCTAATGTTATATCCAAAATAGTCTGAGGGCTCAGGAGCTGAGAAAGCCCTAAACTCAAATCAAAGGTATCCTTATTTCGGTCTTCCAGTAAGTTAGTCCCTCGTGCGGCCAAAACCTCATCAAACGCCAGCGAGAGTCCCGCCGTTACGGTGGTATTTTTCTGAAAAAGCTCAGAACGAATCTTGGCCGTCACCGCATTAGACAAATAATCCTCCTCTTCGCTACGAGCGTATTCAAAGCTCAGCGTGTGATCACCAATCTCATGATCAATCGTAAAAACTGAAACCACTCGCTCATCCTCGATCGTGGCATAGTTCCATTCTTCCGGCAGCTTTTCACCACTGAGAAATGCTTCATCAGTCACCGAGGCATGAGTCCCAGTAGGAGTCATGCCGCTCAGACTATCCACCGCGAACCGCAACCCTAAGCGCGTTCTCTCAGATATTTCGTACTTAAGGTCGAGATAATGGGACTCGACATCAATACGTCCATCTTCTTCATCATAAAGCTGAAAGCGATACTTAACCGAATTCTGACCTTCGCTCTTTCCTCCCATGAAAAGAGAAAGAGGCGGCAGCAAGAATCGTGAAGAAAGATGACGCACTGACATTAAGGGAAGCTTAAAGGAACAGACAAAGGCCCGCAAAGGCTGAAAAATAGCCAGAGCCTTTAATCCTCTTCATTCCCTTCAGGCTCAACACGTTCGATTACAGCCTCTTTTCTAATCTCCGTCGCTAGACCCTGTAAAGCATTGCGCTTCTTTCTCGCTAGGGCACGGTTTTCAATCTCTTCACGAATCTCCTCAAGCGGCTGTGTCTCTTCCGGCTTAACCCCCGTGACCTTAATCAAGTGAAAGGCATGCTCAAAAATCAGCACCGGAGAGATCTCACCTTCCTTCAGAGAAAAAAGCACCGTCTCGAAAGGATGAGTCGGCCGATCTAGCGGAATCCATCCTAGATCGATCTCTCCCGTGGATTTTTCTGTTTCGCGTTCGGCTAATTTTTCAAAATCAGCTCCATCGAGCGCTTCGTTCCGAATCGCCACCATCTTCTGATACAGCTCAGGCGGTGCCCCAGTGTCACTCAATGGCTTCATAATGTGGAGGCAAGAACTCTCCGACGGACTTGTGTAGTCTGCCCGAAATTCTTCATAAAACGCCTGCACCTCCTCTTCACTGATCGAGTGATCTCCATCCATGACGTCATCGATCAATTTCTCCATGCGCAAAGTCGCCGAAATCTCATGCCTCATGAGATCACGCTGCTTCTCTAACATTTCCCAGGAAGCTCCGTGTTCACGATAAAGATCAATCATCCGTTTTAACTCCGGTTTCAGCTCTTCCTCAGGAATGGTAGGATACCGTTTCTCCGCCTCCTGCGCGATGAGGATGGAATCTGCCACCTCATCTTCAGCCTGTTTTTGAAATTCTGGATCGCGCTCGCAGCAGGGCACCTGAAGCCGCTGCTCGGCCTCTCCTTTAATACGAGAAAAGCTTTCTTCGATGAGCTCCGGATTGATCAACTCTCCATTCACACGTAACATGGCAGTAAGCTAGAGGCCCGTTGCCAAAGCCGCAAGACCGGTTCATCCTCCCATCAGCCACATGAAAACTCTCCTTCAGGAAATCGCCCTCCTCTCTTCCATCGAAGCTACCCTTGACTGGGATCAGGAAACCTACGCCCCACCCTCTTCTGTCACTTTTCGAGCCAAGCAATCATCCCATCTCGCAGGGAAAATCCATGCCCTGAAAACCGCGCCCAGCTTCCAGGAACAGCTTCAAGTAGCCGATCTCACCCCAGCAAACCGCCGTGAACTGCAGCATCAATACGACCGCGCGACCAAGCTCCCACAAGAACTTGTCGAACGCGCTTCCGAAACAGCCTCACTCGCAAAGGCTGCCTGGATGGAAGCCCGTGAAAAGAATGACTTCCCCACCTTTGCCCCTCACCTAGAAAAGCTCCTCGAGATTGCACGTGAGCAAGCCGATCACTGGGGCTATGAGGAAGAGCCTTACGATGCCTTGCTCGCAGAATACGAACGAGGTGCAAAAACCTCAGAAGTGGCTACCCTCTTCGACTCCATTTCTAGCGACCTCGCAGAAATCGCCGCGACTGCCGTCGAAAAATCAAAATCCATCCCTCAAGATTTTCTCTACGGTCCCGCTCCCGTCGCAAATCAGATAATACTCAACCGAGAAGTCGCTGAATCGCTCGGCTTCGACTTTCAATCTGGCCGTATTGACACTACGGCACACCCTTTCTGCACCACCCTCGGCCCACATGACGTTCGTCTCACCACTCGTTACGATGAAAATGATTTTCTATCATCCCTCTTCGGAGTCATGCACGAAACCGGACATGGCCTCTATGAGCAAGGGCTCCCCGCCGATGACTTTCACCTTCCATCCGGCCAAGCGGTCTCGCTCGGCATCCACGAGTCTCAATCACGTCTCTGGGAAAATCATGTCGGTCGCTCTGAAGCCTTTTGGCAGCGCTGGCTGCCACGCGCACAAGAGCTCTTCCCCCATCTGAAAAAAATCTCCTTTGAAGACTTCATGACCGCCATCAATCGCGCTGCTTACTCCGCCATCCGCGTCGAGGCAGATGAAGCCACCTACGATCTCCATATCCTTCTTCGCTTCAAACTCGAACGCGCCCTCCTCTCTGGCGAACTCGAAGTCGCTGATATTCCTGCGGCCTGGAATGAGACCTTTGCCTCCTTCTTCGGCTTCCACCCACAAAATGATGCTGAGGGTTGCCTCCAAGACATTCACTGGTCCATGGGTGGGCTCGGCTACTTCGCTACCTATTCACTGGGAAATATCAACGCCGCCCAGCTCTTCCACACTGCCATGAAAGACACTCGGGCAGATTTCCAAAAAGGTGACTTTATCCCCCTGCTAAGCTGGATGCAAAAACAAGTTCACGCTCACGGATCCATCCACTTTCCGCAGGATCTCATGATCCAAGCAACCGGTTCCTCGACCTCTCCTGAAGCTTACCTCAACCATCTGAGAAGCCGCTTCTGCTGAGCTATCGACGAAACTTTTCAGCCAAAGTTTCACGAAGAACCTCACCGATGAGATCAAGAACCGTCGACAGTCGGTAAAACATCCATCGTTAGACCAGCGCTTTCGCATTGGCTTTTCCCTCTGTGAAATAAGAATCGTTAACCTTCCACGAACCTTCGCTATATAATCAATAAGTTCATGAATTCTCCCAAGGCAGAAGATGATGATGAGTTTGTCCAACTGATCAACAACCACCAAAACATCATTAGGAGATTCATCATTTCCCTCCTCCCCGGAGCTCCAGGGGTGGACGATGTCATCCAGAATACGAATGCGGTGATCTGGAAAAAACGGGCAGATTTTCAGCTGGGAACAAATTTTCGAGCCTGGGCGATGTCGATCGCCCGCTTCCAGGCGATGTCCTACCAACAACAGCTAAGACGCAGCCGCTGGGTGACTTTAGATCCTGATGTAGCGGAACTCCTGGCAGATGATTTAAATCAATCGATGGAGGATGAAAGCTATCACGAAAATCGTCTCAAGGCACTACGGCTATGCCTAAATAAGCTCAGAGAGCGTGATCGTGAGCTCATCATTCAGCGGTATTGGCACCGGACCCGTTTGCAGGATTTTGCCGTGATCTCTCGACGCTCCGTTTCGAGCCTAAAGGTCACCCTTTTCCGCCTCCGCAATACCTTACGTAAGTGCCTTGACCTCCACTTCGCCCAGGAAAAATCATAAAGAAGATCAGAGAGATGAAATCGTTTGATAGAAAGTCACACCGCTTTCACCAGATGCTGCATGATCTGGAGGACGGCTGTCTCGAGGGGGCAGATCATGAGAGGTTGATGCAGATTCTCAGAACTAACGCAGAAGCTCGAAAAGAATATCTAAACTACATGGGCTTCATCAGCCTCTTGTATGGGGAGGCGGAAGCGGAAGCAGAGCTGGATGGAAAATCAAGAGGACCCTTTCAGGAACAAAAGCGCTCCTCTCTACTCATTCGCTCCGTCATTGGAGCCGCTGCAGTGCTTGCTATGGGGGCCTGGATCGCGAGCCTCTTTTTCCCAAAGTATGAGACTACGCAAGCTCAAATCACCGAAGGACCAAGCGCCATCTGGGAGTTCATTTCTGGTGGGATCGATGAAACGACTGGGGCCTTTCGTCCAGAAAGTGAAGTGAGCCTAAAAACGGGCACTCTGAACGTAATGCTGAGCAGCGGGTCAGAGGTCATCGTGGAAGGCCCCGCAGAATTTACAGTGCATAGCCCATCTGAGATCTCACTGAGCGAAGGACGTCTATGGGCAAAAGCAGATAGCGAGAAATTCATCGTCAACACCCGAGAGCTGAAGGTGACCGATCTTGGGACCGAATTTGGCATTACCACCTCCCGCCACCTGAAAGACGAGATCCATGTGGCCAGCGGGAAGGTCCTCATTTCTCGACTCAATGATGAAAAGAACGCAAGTAGTATCGAACTCACCACCGGACAAGCGAGCCGTCTCACTTACTCTGGTAAGTTCAGGCGAATCGCCTTTGATCAAACGAAGTTCCAACGCGAACTCCCGCAACAGCCTCCGTATCTACATTGGTCCTTCGACCGAAAAAAAGAAGATGGATTTCAGGCCACTGGCTTTGCCATGCCTGAGTCTAGCATCGAAGTATTCCAACTCCCTGACCGTAAACGTCCGATTCCCACTCAGACACAGGAAGGGCGCTTTGGGCAGGCTCTTTCCTTGGAAACAGGAAAGCAGTACGCGCAAAGCAATTTCCCAGGCATTGATGGGAATCTCCCCAGAACAATCGCATTTTGGATTCGCAACAAATCTGAAGATCCTAACACTTATGCCCTAGTTAGCTGGGGCCTTGCCACTGATGGCGGTACAAAATGGGTCCTCGGCTTAAAAGATGACGATATCAGCACCGGATGGGGAGGCTCATGGGCCGGAGCGAACATTACGAAAAAAACTGATCCTATCTTCGATGGAAAATGGCACCACATTGCCCAGGTGTTCACCGGAAGGGTGATCGATGGGCAACCGGAGATCATCCACTACCTCGACGGCAACCAACTCAAGACTCGAAAAATCTGGAACCCCGGTCCCATCAATACAGACTGCATGTCAAATAAATCATGGCCTGTCACTCTGGGGGTCCAGCTATACCAGCGCCCCAACCTCCCAACCTTTAGCGGCCTCATCGATGAGCTTTATCTCTTTCGTAGCGCTCTGGATGCTTCACAGATCCGCTATTTAATGAAGAACAACCGCCTCCCATTTCAGTAAAGAATCTGAGTGAGTGGTCGCATCCACCAACTCTACTACCAAAAAAACTATAACCAAAAAAATGCGATTTTAGTTAACCGGCTTTCCAACACGCTATTAACTATAGAAATGAGGCCATCGCCTCTACAACAACCCAAAACCACAATTACACAGATGAATAAAGCCATCGTTGTCGCGTCCTTTTTTGGAATCGCATCCTCCAGTTATGGAGCAACCCTCATCGGATCACTGCATGCACAAACTGTCGAAACATTGGACCAACAGAGCTTCTCTGGAGTCCCAACTCGGACGAGCACCGGAGATGCCGATACTATAGGAACTGTCGCTGGCAGCATCAGTATCATGTCAGGACAAGAAATTGGCACCTCAAGCTACAACGGGATCGATCTACGTCCATTCACCGGCGTCACGCAGTATAGCGAATTAAATCGATTTGCATCATCTACCGCAGGA
>CALGMJ010000163.1 GCA_937958875.1 uncultured Verrucomicrobiales bacterium
TAGCCGCAGGGGCTGGCATCCGTGCCTTCGCATCTAAAGTCATCGGCCGTTCGGGTAAAGGAGGCAGTGCTGACCGTTGGCAGACCGTTTGGAAAGAGCGTCATACTTGGTTAAAAGGGTATGATGGAATCACACCGGAGGCGAAACGAGCATGAGTTCACCAAAGGTCAGTGTCGTTATTCCGGCTTATCGGCGCACCGAGTGTGTGCTCTTACTGTTACGTGATCTTTTCGCGCAAGAGGGAGTCGAGTTCGAGGTCATTGTCGTTGACGATTGCTCGCCAGATAAGACTGCCGATGAAATTGCACGAGCCTTTCCAGAGGTGAGGCTTTTTGTGAATGAAGAAAATTCTGGCCCTGCGGTTTCTCGTAGTCGGGGGATTCAGGAAGCGCGTGGGGAATTGATTATTGGCTTCGATAGTGATGTTTCTCTACCGGACACTCAGTTACTGAAGAAAGCTTGTGAAACCTTTACCCGTCATCCCGAAGTTTCCGGCCTAGCGTTTAGGCCACTGAAGCCAGATGGGAAAGAAGATGATGCTCCTCGTTGGTGGCATCCGGTTGGCATTGAATCTTTTGCGAACCGAAAATTTTATACCTCATACTTCAGTGGGACAGCTTATGCCTTTCGTCGGCAGGCTGTTTTGGAAGCCGGACTATATCCAGGCTTACTCTATATGCATTATGAAGAAGTCGAGCTGGCATTCAGGTTGCTCGACCAGGGTGGACAGATTCTTTATTGCCCACACCTGACGTGCTTACATCACGCAAACCCAGTTTCGCGACGTAGTGAGATCAAAGTGTTTTATAAACCGCGGAACCAAGTGCTCATCGCACTCAGAAATCTTCCTGTGCTACGAGGTTTGGCCTACGTCATCCCTCGGGTCGCTTATGGTCTTCTGACCTCAGTAAGAGGTGGGCATGTGAAAGACTTTTATCGAGCGATGAAGTCAGCCCTCAAGCTCGCCCCATCTTGTCTAGAGGAACGTGTCGTGATGAAAGCGGCTACTTGGCAGCGAATCGCTGAAATCAAAAATGGTCTTGAGCCCGTAGCCCGTCCTTGAAGCGAACCTTTATCAATCATTCTCATGCGTGTTCTCCTTCTAGCTCCCTACTACGATAAAAATGTGCCTGGCGAGAGCTGGTGCACTTTTAAGTGGGTGGAGAAAATCAGTGAACGCTGTGAGGTCACCGTGTTGACAAGCCACATCGCCGGGTGGGATGAAGCTGCTTCCCCGACTCGTGCGAAAAAGGTCATCAACTGGACCCATCCTGTCCTTAAAGGAAAGTTTGCCCGGATGGGCTATGAACTCAAACCGCACTATCTCTTTTTTTACCGGAGAGCGAGACGCTGGCTCAAAGAGCAGATCGCAGCGGGCTTCTCTTTCGATCTCGTACACCAGATTAACCCCGTGGCGATACGCTATCCTTCTCCTGCGCGAAATCTGGGACTGAATTATCTCACCGGTCCTCATGCGGGGAGCCTGGAGACGCCTCAGGGATTTCGAGATGAATGTGAGGATCGTCAGCTCTACCGGCGACTCAGGAAGATGGACCGTTGGCGTATCAAGAATGATCCGACCATGAGGAGTTCTTTAACCGATGCCCGGGTCGTTCTAGGTGTAGCCCCTTACCTTCAGGAACAGCTCTTTTCAGAGATTGATCTTCAGCGTTATGAAATCATGGCTGAGACTGGGCCTGAGCTGCTTCAAGTAGGCTCGAAAAAGGTAAGCCCTTCTCACGAACCTTTAAGGCTGGTTTTTGTTGGACGTATCATTCGAACAAAAGGCGTTCTCGATGCGGTTCGAGCTGTGGCTCTCGCTTCCTCGAAATGTGAAATTACCCTCGATGTCCTTGGAGAGGGAGAGATGTTAGAATGCTGCCAGGCGGAGGCTCGAAAATTAGGAGTGGCGCACCTCATCACTTTTCATGGACGAGTATCTCGGACTAAGGTGTATGAGTTTTACCGAAGATCAGATGTCTTTCTGTTTCCAAGTTTTCGTGAACCTAGTGGAACGGTTGTTTTTGAGGCTCTTGGGTTTGCTCTCCCGCTCATCACTAGCAGCGTAGGTGGTCCGGGATATGTGATTAATGATTCTTGTGGGATTCGTGTGGAACCATCGTCTCCCGAGAAATTTGCCGCAGGTCTGGCGAAAGGCATTATGAAGTTGGCTCACGATCGAGTGTTACTTCAGCAGATGTCTGAACAGGCTTTAGTCAGAGTGAAAGAGGTCGCTTGCTGGGATGGCCGGGCAGATCGTCTCATGGAGCTGTATCAGGAGGTTCTTTCCTCTGAACCAGCATGTTGTAAATAAAATCCTTATCTAAGAAAAGAGATGAACCCTTTCTATTGGCGTGGTACGACGAACTTCGGGGATTATTTAAATTCCTGGATCTGGCCTCGTCTGATTCCCAGCCTACTCGGCGCGGATGATAATATTCGTTTGATTGGAATTGGCTCTCTGCTGAAGGGGAGTCTGAATTACCTTGAGGGAAGTAAAGTTATTTTTGGGACAGGGAGTGGCTATGGTTCTATTCCTCCTCAGAAAGATTACCAAGATTGGAAGTTCTATTTTGTGCGTGGCCCCATGACAGCAGCGTGTTTTGAGCAGGATGCGGCCAAGGGAATCGTAGATGGGGCATGGCTGATGGCTTTGCTACCTGAGTTTGAAAAATTTCGTGGAGATAAAAAAGGGGTCGCCTTTATTCCACACTGGAATACCTCTGAAACTGGAGTGTGGGAAAAGATCTGTCATCAGGCTGGTATGACCTATGTCGATCCTCAGGGAGACCTCATGGAAATTCTCAAAACGATTTCAGCGAGCGAACTTGTCATCACAGAATCTCTTCATGGAGCCATCATGGCAGATCTTTTTAGAACACCCTGGATTCCAGTTCGGCTGACGCCAAAATTTCTCCCTTTTAAATGGGTCGATTGGTTCCAATCGATACAGCTTGAACCCGTCATGAGAGATCTTCCACTTTCTGATCTCTTCGAGTATTTCTATAACGGTGCGTCAGTGAGACATCGGAATTATGATCCAGGCCCTTATCCCGTGACGACTTCTGTGACACGTCCCACCGAGGAAGAGACTAAACCGCAGGGGAGTTTTTACCAGCAGACGGTGAATCTGAAACGCAAACTTCGGGGAGCAAGAGCGACCGCCTTCCAGCTAGGGGGAGGCTTGCGAAATGTGCCAGGTATCCGTGGATGGAATGAACGGCATCAGGAGAAACTAGTGCAATGTTTTGCTCAAGTCCGAGAGAGCCGTCCTTTCTTAAGCCGTGACCAAGTCCGGGATGAAAAAATCGAACAGCTCGCCGAGGTCACAGATCTTCTCAAGAAGGACTATGCATCGGGTCAACTTTTAAATCTTAACTCTTCTTTCTCATGAAGCTTCAAAAAAGAATTATCGTACTTTACGGATTACTCACTTTAATGCCGTGGCTTTGTTTTGGACAAGATCCAGAACTGACGAACTATCGCTCTGGGATTTCGCTAGTCTGGCAGGGTGAAAAAGGCACGGACTATGTCGAAGAATACCTTTATCACGATAAAGTGATTAGCGATCGTAAGATCGTTTACCTGAAGGCTGGGACGAAAATATCGATGGCTCATAATGGGCGTAACATTGCGGGTCCCCCAAATGGGGAAGATACTTACCACGGGGTGGGGCTGGATATTGGAGTCATTAAATTTAAGCCAGACGGCGATCAGCACTGGGAGCTTTATCCTAAGGAGTGGGAGACTTACTCCAGCCCTGTCAGTTTCTCAGAGATGGACTATGGGATCTATGGTGATGCTGAAACTCCAGTGGTGGGAAGTGTCGGCTCGGTAGGAGGCCCATTAACCCTGAAGACAAAGGAGACTCATTATCATCGTGGTGTGACGGATGCGATCGGGGATGAATGGCATACTCTGACTGTTGCAGATGACGACTCTGACTACTCAGGTTCAAGTGAGTTTAAATCTTCGGATGGAAAAATTTTCCACTTTATCGTCAATCCAAAGGCCCCCGCAATCACTTGGAGAGTTTCTGGGAATGGACAGTTTTACACGACTCCGCCTAGGAAATATTTCATTCCTAGGGTTTATGATCAGACGACTTATTTTACCTCCGGAAATGGAGCCGGCGTTACGGTTGAAATTCGAGATATTAATGGGAATGAAGTGTTCTATCGTATCGGTTCGGGTGAGTTCATCGCTGCTGGAGCGAGCCATGTCACCTTAAGTGAGAGTGCCTTTACGGTAGGTGAAAATGTTCTCCAATATTACTATGCGGGAAACGAAGCCTTCGTTAAAACCCGTAAGGTGGTGAAAAATCCAGACTATCCCAGTGCTGGAGAAGCCCACGGGGATCGTCTGTGGGGGGATGCGGTTCAGTTTGAAACTGAAGTTAAACCGAGGGTGGCTTCCATCTCGCTCTCGACGGCATGGCTGGATAACTGGCGGAAATCTTCTACCTGGAATCGACAACCAGATATCGAAGGTTTTGCCCGCAAGGGGCATCGGCATCGGCGACAGTGGATGTCGGCTCCAAATGCCTTAGTCGCTCGTTGGGATGGTATGAATGCGAAGAAGAATGGAGCGCCCCGGAGCTATATTGACTATGCCAAACTTGGGCTCTTTGAAATACGCTCGATTCTTGATCCCGTGGGTTTAGAGTTGAATCACAGTAATAATCCCATCCCAACGCGGGAGCTATACTACCGTGGATACTATGATGTGAACGGTTTTTTCGATACCTTGATTTCGTACGACATCATTGCTGGCTATTACCGGAAAGATCAGGGCTACGAGAATGGTCTCACCCCAATCGAGGATTATTTTATCCGCGATCAATTTGCCGCGACGGTTCATAATAATCACCTTTCACAGGCAGGGTATTTTAGTCCTGGCCGTGATACCTTTGGCTTTGGAGGGATGTGGGAAACCTCGATGCGGGTGGGCGGAATGATGGCCATGATCATGATGCCATCATACGCCACCGAATACTATGGCACGAGTGGGCTCGATGGAAACACCGTGGCTCCGCTGGATGCGCCATTTCCAGGGTTAGCAGCCACTTGGAAGAAGATTTTCTTTGATAATGACACTCCGACGGCTGGATTTCCTAATGTGCATAAACGATTTGGGATTGAAGAAAATCTCATCGTAGAGGATGGGAACTGGTTCGATAAGAGTGGTTACACCTCGACCATTAATTGCGGTCATGTTCTCGGGATTTACGGAAATCTCATTAAGCTTTATGGCCCTGAAGTCGATACCACTCGCTTTGATCGATTTTTGGATCGAGCTGCAAATCAGACCTTGGTTGGCCTGAAAGATAATCGGCCAGCGAAACGCAGTTTAGCTGCGCTCCAAAATATTTTCTACCCAACGTTCCGAAATGTGGTGAAGCCACGTATGCTCTCCTTGGCTAACAATAATAGTGAGTCCTTGAATCGTAATCTTCTCCAAGGTGGGCCTCTTTATGTTATCTGGTATGACCATAATCTGCAGCCTCCAACTTCGGGGGTGGTTCGGACAATTGCCCCGGAATTTTCAGTGGGCGGAGGCGTGTTTTCTTCCGCCCAGACAGTGACGATTTCATCCGCTACGCCTGATTCGACCATCTATTATACGCTTGATGGTTCTTCTCCTACGACGAGTTCTCCAGCGTATACTGAGCCGCTCGTGATTTCATCGAATACTACTCTTCGTGCTTATGCCACGGTTCCCGGATTGCTCGATTCTACCGAGAGAATGGCAGAGTTCATTATCGGAATAAGCCCTCCTTCAGCTCCCGTGATAGGTCCCATGGAGGATATCTTTCTCGTGGAAACACCTACCATCACCATGAGTTCGGAAACGCCAGATACTTCGATTTTTTATACCATGGATGGTTCCGTGCCATCCTCGTCCTCGATGCGATACGAACAACCGTTTCCCTATGCTCAGAATGGAGAAATCCGCGCAGTCGCGGTGAAAGGAGAGGATCCAGGTGTTTCATCTCCTTTTGTTTCTAAAACGATTCAGTATAATTCGTACTTAACGACCCCGGGGGAATTTATCCCTGCTGTTTTTCCAGAACAGAATGCGCGTTTTACCTTCAGTATTACCGCAACTCCAGACGAGCCAGTTTTGAATCAACTTGTAGGGCTCACGGATGCTTATCCATTTGAAGAAATGGCGGCAGGGAACCCTTCCTCGTTTAGTTTTGGTGATTATGCAGCTATTGTGCGCTTCGCTCCCAGTGGATTGATCGATGCTCGAAATGGGAATGCCTATAATGCTGTGAATCAGCTCAGGTATGCTGCGGGTGTCTCTTATGAAATCATTTTCGTCGTCGATTTTGCCAGCAAGACCTACGACGCCTCAATTAATGGTGTGATCATTGCTAAAGATTTCGCCTTTCGAAAGGCAGGGGTGAATTCTCTCAAATATTTAGTGATCTGGAGCTCAGAAAACAGTGTAGCTTCTCTACAAGTGACGAGTCCTGAGATCTCGCTCACTCCGAGAGCTCCTCGTGGCCTGAGAAAGCTGCCTGAGCCTGAGTAGGGAGTGATATTTCTGTCACCATCAATTTTTTAGTGATGTCGACAAATCAAAAAATGCCATCAAAGCCTACTAAGATTCTAGTTCTAGGAGCTGCCTACGGAACTGGGAATATGGGGGTGGATGCACTCCTGTCTGGGACGATTGCTTCCGCAGAACATTATCAAAATCAGGCCGAAATTCTTCTGCTCGATTATGGGCATGTACCGAAAGAATTTGAAGTTCCATCGGGCCGGGGGAAGCGAGTGGTAAGACTTTTGAATCTACGGTTTTCTTGGCGCCTACATTTGAGAAATAATGGCTTTCGCTTGTTAGCGCTGGCAATGGTGATGAAAATCTTGCCCTCATTTTGTCAGAAGCTCATTGGTAAGATTCATCCTCTACTTGATGAGATTAGAAGTGCCGATCTTTGTCTCGCTCTCGCTGGAGGGGATAGCTTCAGTGACATCTACGGGATGCGGCGCCTACTGTATGTCTCTCTACCTCAGTTTCTCGTCGTCGCTTTAGGTCGCCGCTTAGTTCTTCTGCCGCAGACCATTGGTCCTTTCGAGCGGGGGAGTGCAAAAATGATTGCACGGTGGGTCATGAAAAAGGCATCGCAGGTCTATGCAAGAGACAGCAAGAGCCTAAGTCTCGCTGAAGAACTCTCTAGAGGAGCTGGGCAGGCTCCTAAGCTTTCGCAAGATATGGCTTTTGCTCTAGTTCCTCAGCCTCTTGAAGGTGGCTTTCCTGAGCTGAAAAATCGTCGCGATTCTAGCCGTCCTTTGGTCGGGCTGAATGTGAGCGGCTTGCTCTACGGAGGTGGCTACACTGGTCAGAACGAATTTGGAATTTCAGCTGACTATCATGCCTTGATGGAGAGGGTGATTCGCTATTTTATCGACGGTGAAAATTGCGATGTTCTCCTTATTACGCATGTGACTGGTGCGGAGGAAAATGACACTGACGCCTGCCGGGTCTTGGCGAAGAAAATGGAACCTGGTCTTCCTGGAGGTTCATTGATCGTTGCTTCACCAGATTATGATCATCGCCAAATTAAGAGCTTAATTGGCCATTGCGAGTTCATGCTGGGTTCCCGCATGCACGCTACGATTGCGGCTCTTTCTCAGGGGGTGCCAGCGGTGGGTTTAGCTTATAGTCGGAAGTTTATCGGAGTTTATGAGACCATCAATGCCGCAGCGCTTGTCGTAGATCTTCGCTCAAAACCCCTCGAACAGGTAATGATTGAGATTAAGAAACTCTATAAGCGTCGCGCTGAGTTTGCCGAGATTCTCAAGCCCGAAGTTCAGGAGGCAAAAAGGTCTGCGGAGACTCTCTTGGAAGAAATTATGTCTCCTTCAAGAGAAGATAAGTTTGTCGGAAAGGGACAGCTGTCTTCTTCACAGCTCAGTTCAATGTCCTAAACGAAGAAAGGTAGGCTGATGGAACCCATCCTTCTCATTGTTACTCTTATCTTGCTGGTGATGCAGTTTGCTTTGCCTCATCGCTTAGCATTTTTGCCCTTGTTGATTGCCTCTTGCCATCTGGGGAATGTGGAAGTTTTGGGTGATTTTACTCCGGTGCGTGCTTTGATTGTGGCCGGAGTGGCGCGGGCCATGAGCACGGGAACATTTCAATTTTCATGGTCTCATCCATTGGATCGTCTTTTCGCAATCCTCGCGGTGATCATTTTGGTCAGCTCCATCGGCCATCAAGAATCTCTCTACAATCCTTATGTGGAAAGAATCGGGCTCGCACTCAATATCCTAGGCAGTTACTTGTATGCGCGGGCTTTTGTTTCCACTCCGGAAGAGTATCGCTCGATGTTAATGGCCTTTGCCATCGTCCTGACTCCTCTCTCAGTGTGTCTCGCTGCAGAGCAGGTTTCTGGGAAGAACCTTTATCATGCCCTTGGCGCTCCGGGGGCAACTGCGGGAACTCGGAATGGGGAATTTCGTGCTCAGGGACCTTTTAATCATTCGATTCTTTCGGGCACGGTGGGAGCGACGGCTCTTCCTCTCTTCGCTATTTTCTGGCGTCAAAAGAGAACCTTGGCGGTGGTGGCCATGGGGGCTTGCCTAGTTGGGGTGATCGCTTCCGGGTCGAGCGGCCCTTTGGTGGCGACGATGGCTTCCTTAGGGTTCTTACTCTTTTGGCGGTGGCGTCACCTGACGCGCACGGTTCGTCTCACGGTGATTGCTTGTTTGGTGGTGCTGAATTTTGTCATGGCGCGTCCGATTTGGTTTCTTATTGCTCGGATTGATTTAGTGGGAGGGAGTACGGGGTGGCATCGTTCAAAATTGATCGACTCCGCAATGACTCACCTTAATGAATGGTGGCTTTTCGGGACTGATTATACGCGTCACTGGATGCTGACCGGAGTGAGTTGGAATCCAAATCACACGGATCTTACGAACTACTATATTCATCTAGGCGTTCTTGGTGGGCTGCCGCTACTCATTTGTTTCATTTTAGTGTTAAGAAAATGTTTTCGCTTGTTGGGCGAGAAGATGGAGGAGCTTAGTGAGGAAGAATCTGAGGGCGAATTTGTGTTATGGACTGTCGGGGTGGCACTAGTCGCACACGCGGTGAGCTTTATCTCGATCTCGTACTTTGGGCAAATGTATGCGCTTTTCTATCTCTTAATCGGAGTAATTCCCGGTTTACTGGAAGCAGAGGCAGAAGAGTTTGAAGAAGTTTTCGAAGAAGAGGTTATGTATGGAGAAGAGCCTCTGTTGTCTTGAGGAAAGGAGAAAGAGAATGAAGCCGAAATCAATTAAAGATGTTCTGAAGTGGCGACTCTGTGTCGGCTGCGGCGCTTGCGCTTACGTCGCAGGGGCGCAAGGGACGATGGTGAATGTTCCCGACTCAGGGCATCGGCCCGTATTTTCGCCAGACCTTGATGAGGAAACGGAACAGGCATGTTTTTCCGTATGTCCTGCGGCGGGCAGTATTGCGGATGAGGCTCCTGATCCATTAGGGGGACGTCAAGAAGGAGTAGGACCAGTTCTCGAGGTCTGGGAAGGGCATGCTGGCGATGAAGCGATTCATTTTTCAGGGTCATCAGGCGGTGCGCTGACAGCCCTTTCTCTCTACGGGATCGAGAAGGGCGAGATGGGTGGTGTCCTGCATGTGGGAATGGATTCAAAGAGTCCGTTGTTGAATCGAACTCGGATGAGTCGTTCTCGGGAAGATCTTATGAAAAATGTGGGATCGCGCTACGCTCCTGCTTCTGTCTGTGATCGATTGGCTGAGGTGGAGAAGTCTGAGGCCCCTTGTGTGGTGGTAGGGCAGCCCTCTGAGATCACGGCGCTGCGAAAGGCCCAAAAGCAAAATTCAGCTCTAGATAAGAATGTGGGAGTAGCGCTTTCGTTCTTCTGTGCGGGTTCTCCAGCGACTGAAGGCACGGCAGAGCTTCTCCGAAAAAAAGGGATTAATCCGGAAGACGTCGACGGCCTTCGCTATCGCGGTCATGGCTGGCCAGGGCTCTTTTCGGTTTGGAAGAAAGGTGATGAGACTCCAGCTCTTGAGATGACTTATGCTGACTCCTGGGCGTTCATTCAGTCTTATCGTTCTTGGGGAGTGCACCTCTGGCCCGATGGCAGTGGCGAATCGGCCGATATTTCTTGTGGAGATCCGTGGTATCGAAAGGTGAAAAAGGGTGAGCCTGGGTCGTCATTGATCGTCGTGCGGACTGAACGTGGGAAGAAGTTTTTAGAGGGTGCTGTTGCCGCTGGTTATCTTAAAGTGAAGCCATCCAGCTTAGAACGAGTCGTCCTTTCACAGCAGAATCTCCTGAAGAAAAAGGGTGCTGCTTGGGGGAGGCTTACTACGATGAAATGTTTTGGCATTCCCACTCCAGATCATGTCGGACAAGGGCTCTGGAAGATGTGGTGGCGACTCAGTTTTAAAGATAAAATCGGCTCAACTTTTGGCACTGCCCGTCGGCTCTATCGTAAAGGTTATTTGAAACCTGATCATGAGGTTGTTCAGGAGCCTAAGGAACGTCCCGCTGAATTTTCACCGGCTTAGAATGATGCACGATATTTTAATGATTACCTATAACCGAGCTACCTATACAAAGCTCGCTCTGGAGAGTCTTTTGAATTCTTGCGACTCTTATATGCGCGTCTGGGTATGGCATAATGGCGATGACGAAGAGACGCTCAAGGTGGTGAAATCGTTTCAAGATCATCCGAATTTTCACCGCCTCAAACATAGTTCGAAGAATCTCAGACTGAACCCACCGACCAATTGGTTTTGGGAGGAAAGTGATGGTGAATATCTGACGAAAGTGGACGATGATTGCCTCTTGCCTGAAGGGTGGGGCGCTAGTCTCCGCGAACTTCATGAAGAAAACCCAGATTTGGGAATCGTAGGGTGTTGGCGTTTTTATGACGAAGATTTCTACCCTAAGCTGGCCTCCAAAAAAATGATTCAGCTCAGATGCTTAAACCAGCTTATGAGTAATCCGTGGGTGCAAGGGAGTGGCTATGTCATGAAGAGGAAATGCCTCGAAGACAATGGGGGGAAGCTCGGTGAGAACGAATCGTTCCCAGCATTTTGTATCAGAGCGGCGCTGAAGGGTTGGAAAAATGGCTGGGCCTATCCTTTCATTCATGAGGAGCATATGGATGATCCGCGATCACCTTATTGTCTGCTGAAGAGTGATGAGGATTTCATGGCTCAGCGTCCATTAAGTGCGATCAATGATAACGTGGTGACCCTATCTGACTGGGCTAAGCGTGTCCGTTTTATGGCTAAGATCGTCCAGAAAGCTTCATCTGATCCCAAGCAGCATACTGGATGGCGTCGTCGTTTACACAACGTGATTCGTCGTACGAAAATTCAGCTCGGGGTAGAGGAAACGTGGCGAAGCCAGTAGGAATTTCTGATTATGCTAACAAGTTGTTTTATCCCTTTTAACGAACATAACCCGTATCAGCCCGAGTTAGCGGCGAAGTTGGCGGACTGTCGTTTCTTAGTTAAGAAACGTCGCATGGTGGGGGGGCTCCTGCGAGATGTGCTGCGAGGAGGTGAGCAAGTAGATATCGTACATCTTCACTGGCTGCCTAGCCTACATTCAGGATTTCGGGGGGCAATGCAGGTGCGCTTGTTCATGGCGCGTCTGAGATGCTTGCTGCTATTGAGAAAGAAGATCGTGTGGACCGTGCATAATCTTTACAGTCACGAATCTAGTAATCAAGAGCGAGAGAAGTGGTTGGTGCGTGAGGTCTTGAAAGTTGCTTCGAAAGTGATCGTTCATACGGCCTCGTCTCGCCGCCTTTTAGTCGAGGAGTTTGGTGAATGTGCAGAAGGCCAGCTTAAGGTGATTCCCCATGGGAACTACATCGGGGTTTATCCGAATGAGGTCACCCAAGATAATGCTCGCTCACAATTAAACCTGCCCCAGTCATCACGAATTCTTTTATTCTTCGGCCACATTCGTCCCTACAAAGGTGTCTCTCAGTTGATTGCGGCCTTTCGCGAGATTGATGATCCAAATGCGATCTTAGTAATCGCCGGGAAACCTCTCAATGAGTCAATGGCAGAAGAGATTCGCTCATTAGCTGTTGAGGATCCGCGTATTGTCCTCTTTTTAAAAATGATCCCTGATGAAGAGGCTCAGATTTTTTTGAATGCGGCGGATGTTGTGGTGTTTCCGTATCAACAAATTCTCACTTCGGGAGCGCTCATTCTCGCCATGTCTTTTGGGAAAGCCTGTCTCGCTCCGCGTTTAGGTGCGATTGCAGAAACAGTGGACGAAAATCAAGGAGGTATTCTTTATGATGCCGCTGAAGAAATTGGTCTCGAGACCGCGCTTCGAAAAGCGCTCAATGAAGAAGCTGATGTTTCTGCCATGGGCGCTTATAATCTGGAAGCTGCAGCGCAGTGGGGGTGGGCTGGAATCGCCGAGCAGACAGCGCATGCATATCATGAAGCCTTAGCTGATTAAGCGGCATAAAGAATCAATGTCATGAGCACTCCTACCTCCATCTCTTTAAGTATCGATGCCTACCTGCCACAACAGGTTAGTGCTGAGAATTTAAAGGGGAAATCAATCCGAGGAGCAGCAGTCACTGGGGTAGGGCAAGTCTCGAAATTTCTGCTGCGTTTTGCTTCCATTGCAGTGCTGGCACGGATGCTAACTCCAAATGATTTTGGCCTCATTGCCATGACTACGGTCATTACTGGTTTCTTCACTTTATTCAGCGAAGCGGGACTCTCTGCCGCAACGGTGCAGCGGCGGGACTTATCTCATCAACAAGTTTCGACCCTCTTTTGGATCAATTTAGGCCTAGGAGTTTTACTAGCTCTTCTAGTGGTGGCTCTCTCTCCAGTGGTCGCCTGGTTTTATCAGGATGCTCGCTTAGTGAGTGTGACGATGGCTCTCTCTCTGACCTTTATTCTAGCGGGTGCTGGGGTGCAGCATCGTGCTCTTCTTCGTCGGCAGATGCGTTTGTCAGTGCTTGCCGTCATCGATATTCTAGCCACGGTGGTAGGACTCGCGACTGCCATTCTAATGGCTTGGTTCGATTTTGGCTACTGGGCACTCGTTGGCATGTCTCTTGGGATTTCACTGACGATGACTCTATCCCTTTGGTTGGTCCTGCCCTGGAAACCGAGTCTTCCTCAACGAGGGGTGGAGGTACGATCTTTGTTAAAATTCGGTGGCGATGTTTTAACCTTTGATCTCTTAAATTACTTTTCGCGTAATGTTGATTCGATTCTAATTGGGAAATTCATCGGGGCGGCGGCTCTGGGGATCTACAATAAGGCCTACAGCTTATTGTTACTTCCGCTCAATCAGATTAACCGGCCTCTGGCTTCGGTAGCCGCTCCTGCTCTGGCACGACAAAGTGAAGAGATGTCACGGTTCAGAGCTTACTTCCTGAATGCGATGAAAGTTCTCTCTTCGGCAACTCTTCCAATGGTGTTTGCCATGGCACTCTTTGCTGATCAGATCGTATTCATCGTTCTAGGAGAAGCCTGGATGAAGTGTGCAGACCTCTTTCGCCTCCTAGCGGTAGGGGCTGCCGTGAGGGCGATCACAAATCCGACTGGATGGGTCTTAGTTTCCCTGGGGCGGACGCGTGAATATCGCATCATGGGCTTGATCACGGCGGGTCTTATTGTAAGCGGATTCTTAGTTGGGATTGGCTATGGCGTGTCTGGAGTCGCGCTTTCTTATTCTATCGTGATGGGATTGATGCTGATCCCCCTCTGGTGGTATGTCTTGCGTGGAACCGGAATTACCTTGAGGAAAATTTTCGGGGTCATCGCTCCAGGATTTTTCTCCTGCCTCATGGCCGGAGCTGTTTCATTGAGTTTCGTCGTGTTTTTGGAGAGTCGTGGGGAAGGGCCGCTGGTCACTGGCCTGGTGGGTGGGAGTGTCTTTGCCGCAGGGTATTCCCTTGTTTTATTGATAGGATTCAGACAGCTGAAATTTTTTCTCAATATTGCGGGAGAGCTTCGACCAACAAAGAAGTGATTTCCAGAGGGTGGAGACGAAACATCTCTTGGCCCTCCTTAAGAATTTAAAAATATGAAAGTATTAGTCGTCATTTTTGGTGGTCTTGATCACCAATTTCTCGAAAAATGGGATTGCCAAAATCTGCGTCAGGCAGAGTGGGGAAAGGTGGAGGTTAATGATCTTTGGAATCAGCGGGATGTAGCGACGCAAATCACCGCGCAGTTGATCACCGGGAAAACTTGGCGTGAAAATGGGGTCAATCAACGGAAGAAAACTTTCACGGTATGGCGTAATAAAAAGGTTCAATGGTTTGAAGAAAAGGTCTTACGTGGGATGCGCTGGACCCGTGGAACTCGTCATGCCCTTTATTCTGCTTTACGTTTTACTGATGTGCGCCAGCGAGAGTTTCTCCATGCGGATTTGACTTGCCCTTGTCTCTTTGATCTCGTGGAAAATAGTAAGGCGGTCTATGTCCCAGCTTATAATCCTGAGCCTAATTGGGCACTTGATCGCAATATTTTAGACCCACGTCGTTTTCCTGATCTCGGTGTCGATGGGGCCTTAGATTTACTAGAAAAGAATTACTTCTGGCGCCGTAAGAAGTTCATGAAGGCTTTAGTCGAGGATGAGCCTTATCAATTATTAGTAGGCCAATTCCAGTATATCGATTCCTCCCAGCACCTCTGGATTTCATATTCAGATCCTGATCGAATGGATAAAATTGAGGAGGCTTACTGGCGGATGGACGAGTTCGCGGGCGAAATTTTAAAGGAGGCGAAAGGGAAGTATGATCGTGTTCTGTTTATCTCAGATAATGGAGCGGCTAGGAAAATCGACTATAAGCCGACTCACCATAACCGCCCATTCTATTCGATTAGCGAGCCGCTTGGAATCGAGAAGAAGAATCTACGAGACTTCTTTCATCATATTCTCTCTTGGACTCAGGAAAAAACTAACAATCTGAAAAAATGAGTGATCTTCCTGTTCTTACCTTTAAAGGAATCGACTATCTGAAGCTCTGGCGACGAACCATTCTTCAGGCGAGAAAATTAGTCCCTGTTTCATCTGACGGTCAGCTCAGGATGAGTGATCGCCTTCAGGTGGGACTGAAAAAAATCGAGCGCCCAGTTTTTATTCTTGGGTGCCCTCGTTCAGGGACAACGTTTCTGGGCAATGTGCTCGGGACACTTCCCGGAGGGAGCTATTATTTCGAGCCTCAAGCGATGAAGTATTTCACCCGCTTAATTCATGAAGGTAAGGTCACTCAGGCACAGGTGAGGCGTTTTTATCAATGGGGCGCGCGAGCTCTGCTCACGATGGCTCCGGGAAATGGGAAACGGTTTATCGAAAAAAATCCTAAGCATACTTGGGTGGCAGAGGCTCTTTTAGAGGTTTTCCCAGATGCTCAATTTGTCATTCTGACTCGTGATGGTCGTGATGTCGCTCTTTCCTTAAAAGAGAAGCCGTGGCACTTAGCTGAGTCAAGTCAGCTCAATCGGCGAGAGCCTGGGGGATACCGCTACGGCCCTTATCCTCATTTCT
Organism: uncultured Verrucomicrobiales bacterium; assembly: GCA_937958875.1. Classification (GTDB taxonomy): domain Bacteria; phylum Verrucomicrobiota; class Verrucomicrobiia; order Verrucomicrobiales; family Akkermansiaceae; genus SW10. The sequence continues at coordinate 15,533 of CALGMJ010000163.1, forward strand.
ACATCGAGCCAGAGCGGCGTGGTGAATATGAACAGACTTCTGATCTTCATCGATGTATCTGGATTTGGCGTCAGTATGCCGAAGAGGTGGAACGCCTCAGAAAGGTTATTCCAGAGAAAAATCAATTTCATCTTACCTATGAAGATTTGATTCTTCAGTCTGAACGAACGATGGATTCACTCTTGAACTACCTTCGAGAAGATGATCCCGAAGCTCGAGAGGCCGTGATGGGAGCCGTCGCAAAAGCTCACCAGAGCTCAGTTGGCCGGGGTTCCAAGGCGTTTTCAGAAGATGAAATGATGGTGATCAGAAAAGAGGCCGGCTCTTTACTCGATCAGCTTGGATATCACGAACGTGATGCGCTCGTGTTGAGCTGATTTGAAAAATTTACATTTTTTGAAATTAAAAATTAATAATGGGTTATCTCAAGGCATGACATCTTCTCATGCCCTGAAGAGGCATTTTTACTCATTATCAAAAAAACGATCTGTCCTATTGGTGACCTGACTATTGGAGCCAATTAAATTTCTCTTTTTAAGGGCAGGCATTCGCTTGTTCTAAATTTTTCGTGATATCATGACGTTGGGTTGGATCAACGTTGTAAGTCACTTGAATAAAACAAAACCCATAAAATCCTCCCAAAATGAATACTGATGTTTCGTGCTCATCCCGTAATTTCCGGGAAGCCTACTTAGGACTGATTCGTCTATCGCTTGTGCTATTAAGCAGCGCTCTATTTTTCATTCCACAGCAAGCTCATGCGGCTCCTCCAACTGGTTTTGCTGTCGAACAATTGATCACAGGTTTACAGCAGCCGATTGCAATGCGCTTTTTACCGGATGAGCGCCTTTTGGTAATTCAGAAGAAGGGGGTGATTCGAATTGTCGATGTCTTTGATACTCCTACGCCTTCTGAGGTTTACATGAATTTTGCGGATCCGTCGCACCCATCTCGCTTGAATGCTGGGAATGAGCGTGGGGTTCTTGATGTCGCGGTAGATCCTGATTTTCCAGCTCAGCCGTATCTCTATTTTCTTTATACTCCTGCATTTGGTCTCAACGGAGAGGCTCCGAAACTTCGTGTCTCGCGTTATACTCACCTTGAGAATACGGGCTTACTTAGTAGCCGCATGGATGTGAATTCGGAGGTCGTTTTATGGGAGGATACTCAAGGATATGATTCTTGTTGTCACTTCGGGGGAGGGATCGATTTTGGCCCTGATGGGAATCTTTGGTTTACGACGGGCGATCATTTTCAGGGATCTTATGCGGCTAGTCCGGCTTTCGCGGGAGGCGGGGTGCATCGCATCGCCAAAGATGGTTCCATTCCAGATGGAAATCCGTTTAAGAATGATACCGGACCGAATGTGAAATCTTTGGTCGCTTTGGGTTTACGAAATCCCTTCCGCTGTAGTTGGGATCTGGAAGCGAACCGACTCTACATCGGAGAGGTAGGCGGAAATACTCAATCGATCGCTTGGGAAGATCTTCACATTATCGATTACGTCCCAGGTGTCGGAGGGGCACCGGGAAGAATCGTCGATGCGGACTTTGGGACCGCGGGAGATGATGGAGTGTTTGATTTGATTAATTTTGGCTGGCCTAGTTGTGAAGGTCTTCCTCCGCATGTGAATTTTCCTTCCTGCAATATTGATACGGTGGGAGAGCCGCTCTTCGCTTATGAGCATACGGGTGACACAGCTGCGATCACAGGTGGTGAGGTTTATCGTAAAAATCAATTTCCACAGGAATTCGAAGGAGCCTATTTCTATGCTGATTCAACGAGAGATTTCATTCGTTATTTAAAATTTAATTCTGATGGTTCGGTAGCCAGTAATCCGAATCCCGCTCCTTTGAGCCCACTCAGTCCGGATTTAATGAGCTATCCTTTCGATCTCGATCCGACAGGTCGAATTGTGGATCTCACAGTGGGTCCGGATGGGGCCTTGTATTTCATTAACTTCACGGATGCAGGCGGAGCATTCGGGCAGTCAAATCCTACCGTTGCGGGTAGTGTGGGGCGTTATGTTTTTGATGGCGGGAATTCGCGTCCAGTCATTTCCAATTTCAGTGTCACTCCGGATGAAGGACCTTCTCCTCTCCCGGTGACATTCACTATCGAGGCTCTTGATCCTGAGCTTTCTGCGATGACATATACGCTTTTCTTCGGAGATGGGCAGACCTCGGGCGCTCCCCAGCCCTTACCACAATCAAGCCCAATTCAGCTTTCGCACAATTATGCTGCGGACGGTGTCTATGAGGCATTGATCGATATTTCTGATGGTGAACGTCGTACGACGCAGCGCATTTCGGTCCGAGTAGGAACACCTCCTACGATCCTTACCTTGACTTCAGACAATGATCGTCCTGGGGCGGATGATACGACCTTTCGTTTTGGAGATACGATTACCTTTGCCGCGACTGCTTCAGATGTTGAAGAAGGGAATCTTGGCGGAGATAGCTTTAGCTGGGATGTGATTTTTGTGCGCCCGGGGAATGTTCACCCTGCCCTTGGACCAGTGGAAAATCAGGCTTCGATTGATTTCCCAATCCCTTCACAGGGGCAAGGCTTTCGTGGGCCTGTGTTTTACCGATGCTTCCTCACGGTGACAGACGCGAGCGGGCTTTCGACGACAAGTACGATCGATGTCTTTCCTGAAAAAGCAGACATAAGCTTTGATACCGTGCCGAGTGGAATTGCGGTGCAGGTGGATGGAAATACAGTGGAAGAGACTCCTTTTGTTCTCGATACCCTCGTGAACTTTCCACACGTGATCACCGTGCCTAGCGTGCAATGTCGTGATGGGATCCGCTATGAATTTACGGGTTGGTCAAATGGGGTAAACACTCCCCAGCAGGTGTATCCAGTGCCGGAAACGAATACATCCTTAGTGGCAAACTACATCGATACGGGAGTTTGTTCTGAGGCCCCGACGAATGGGTTGGTCATGCGCTTAAAAGGTGACACCGGAGTGGTCATTAACGGGACTGATGTGCTCAGCTGGGCAGATCAATCTGGAAATGGAAACGATGTGATCTCGCTAGGAGAACCTCAGCTGATTTTCGGGGCGTTGAATGGCCTCAGTGTCGTTCAGTTTGATGGCATTGACGATGCTATGACCAAGACTGGATTTAATAATCTCCCTCTTGGTTCAGATGATCGTTCCGTCTTTATGCTGGCTCGATTTCTTCAGAATGGAGGAGGAAGTGCCTGGTCTGGGGTGTCCTATGGGCTGGCTCAGAATAATCAAACCTTCGGTCTCACCTTGACTCCAGCAGGCTCTCTGGGACTGCAAGGGTGGGGAGGGAATAATGACTTCGAAACAACTCCGAGCATTAATGGAATCGGGCGTTGGTTAAATTACGGGGTGATTTATTCCGGTCAAAATTTTGCTCAATACGATAATGGCACTCCCGTGGGAACTGGAGCGCATGTTTTCAATACGAGCGAGGGAGGGATCCGAATTGCGGAGGACCTTAAGGGGAATCGGAATCTGAATATGGAGATTGCCGAAATTCTTGTTTATGACCGGGCGGTCTCAGAAGCGGAGCGACTGCAGATCGAAAGTTATTTTGAAGAAACTTACGCTATTGATGTGAGTCGCGGGGCCTTACCTGTTGTTGAAATTTCATCACCTGAAAACAGTAGTGTTTTTGAAGCTGCAAATGGAGCGGTGACCTTCACTGCGACGGCGAGTGATCAGGAAGATGGTGATCTCACGGCGTCTATCGTATGGAATTCTGATATTGATGGATTTTTAGGAACGGGAGCTTCCGTGGCTTCCGTCCTTTCTGCCGGGGTTCACCAGATTACCGCTAGTGCGGAAGATTCTGATAATTTGGAAACGGTGGCTGAAATTTTTATCCTTGTCTCTGATGAAAGTGCGGCGGCTTTAGTGACTGATGGTTTGGTCTTCCAGCTAGAGTCGGACTTAAATGTCGCCTTACAGTCTGGATCTACGGTAGCGGCATGGTTAGATCAATCTGGCCTCGGTAATGATGTCATTGCCGGTGGTGAGCCCGAGCTCGTTCTTAATGCTACTCCGTCAGGTCTTCCCGCGATTACTTTCGATGGGGTGGATGATAAGCTGGAGAGGGTTGCCGCGAGTGAACCTATCGGCGGAATTCCTGGTGGTTCTGCTCCTCGGACCATGATGATGGTGGCTCGATACGAAAGTGCCTCGGCCTGGGCGGGAGTGACCTATGGAGAAGGTGATAGTAACCGAGCTTTTGGCCTCGCGGTCCGACCTAATGATGGAACCCTAGGAGTGCAAGGTTGGGGATCAGGGAACGATCTTAGTTCTTCCGAGCCCGGAGTGGGTGCAGGATGGTTAACCCAGTCCGTGGTATACGATGGCGGCATTACACGTCTTTATCGAGGTGGGTTCGAAATTGCTGACTTTGCTCATTCCTATAATACCTCTTTGAATAAGTTGGTCATTGGGGAGGAAATTAGTGGCCTCGGATCAGTGGCGATGGATGTGGCGGGGATTTTTATTTACGATCGCGTTTTAACTCCTTCCGAGCGTCTCACGATGGAGAGCTATCTCGCTCAGAAATTTTTAGCACCTCAGACAGCAACGGCGGTAACGATTAATCAGCCAGCCGATGGGGAGAGCTTCTTTGAAGAGGGGACGATTCAGTTTGCCGCGACCCTAGGAGCAGATGCCCCTGCAGGGAGTACACTAGCATGGACGTCCAGTATTGATGGAGATATAGGCGCAGGGGATTTGCTCTCTCTCTCAGATTTGAGCGTAGGACATCACTTAATTACGGTGACGGCTTTGAATCAGGGGAGTTTCCTTGGGACGGCAGGTATTTTTATCTCGGTAGAATCGCTCAATCAGAGTCCCCAAGTGGTGATCGGCGGGCCTGCGGATGCTGCGATGAAGCAATCTGGAGTTCCGATTAACTTTGTCGCAGGAGCGTTCGATGCTGAGGACGGGGTTCTTAGTGGCGCTTTGCAATGGGAGTCTAATCTTGATGGATCACTGGGAATTGGAACTTCGATCATTCGTCCGCTTTCAGTGGGTCAGCACATCATTACAGCTTCGGTGACAGACTCAGAAGGTGCGGTAGGGAGCGATTCGATTACCCTCTCGGTATCGAATCCATCACCAGGTGCTCTCGTGACTTCCGGTTTGGTGGTTCATCTCGAGAGTGATGCCAGTGTCTCCACTCTCCCAGATGGGACGACGGTCTCGGAGTGGATTGACCAATCAGGGCTGGGCAATACCGTGATGGCTGACGGCAGTCCCCAGCTGCTCACAAATGGAACTCCATCGGGGCTTCCTGCCATTTCGCTCGATGGAGTGGCGGATAAACTCGAGCGTCTTGACTCTGTGAACTCCATTTCCGGTTTGCCGCTCGGGAATGATGACCGGACGATGATCATCGTGGCCAAATATAATAGTAGCCAGGCGTGGGGAGGAGTGGCTTATGGCACGGGAGCGGTGAATCAAGCCTTTGGTGCTGTAGTCCGGCATCCTCTAGGGCAGCTCGTTCTTCAGGGATGGGGAGGTGGAAATGATTTAATCAGTTCGGAATCCGGGATCGGATCTGGCTGGCTGACGCAATCCGCAGTGCTCGATGGTGGGGAAGGGATTCTCTATAAAGGCAATCAGGAGCTAAAACGATTCACCCACAACTATGCGACCTCATTGACTAAGCTCGTCATCGGAGAGGAAATTTCTGAGGCTGGGAAAGTTGGGATGGAAATCGCCGCAGTGCTGATTTACGACCGAGTTCTCACCGAGCAGGAACGCACAAATGTGTGGGACTATCTGGAGTCAAAATACCTTCGGGTAGAAGATGCTGATTCAGGGCCTGAGTTGACGATCAATGCTCCTGATAATGGTTCGATCTTTGATGATAATGAGGTGGTCAATTTCTTCGCGACGGCAAGAAATGTGGGCACTTCAGCGCAGCTCTGCTTACCGCCGATTGATGATGTGTATCTTGAGGACGGCGATAACCGGAATAATACGAATCTCAGGGTGGAGAATTCTCCGAGTCGAGAGCGCATTACTTACCTCAAATTTGACCTGACCGAGCTTCCAGAGTCTCCTCTTTCCGCAGTGGCCGCTCTGCGCTTGACTGAGAGCAGTGATACGAGTTCAGGAAATACGATCACGCTGAATATCTATCGGGGAGTGAATGCCAATTGGACTCCAGGCGAAAACAATTGGAGTGAGACGACATTAGATGAGGACGATCCGAATCTGCCGCAGAAAGATGGGGCCCCGATTGGAAGTTTTACCGGGGTTATTTCAGATAACACCATCGTAGAATTTGATCTGGCTTCGGTGGTGACTGCACCTGGAATCTATACCTTTATTATTGAGATGGAGGCTTCTGAGTCGGCCAATGATGTTGCCTTCGGCTCTAAAGATGGGGGATTCCAGCCAGCTATTCTCAAGGTCACCTTGCCTCATGCGAGTGATTCGATTCAGTGGACCTCAAGTCTGGATGGCCCAATCGGCATCGGTGGGGTGATATCGAAAAGTGATCTTTCACGAGGAACTCATGAAATTCTAGCGGAGCTCGATCTCGGAGGTGATCCGCCCGTTGTGTTGAGTGAGCGGATTATCACTACGATCTCTGATCTCCAGTCAGACGGCCTCCCCGTGCAGGGCGGGCTCGTCCTTCACCTGGAGTCTGACATGATGGTTTCAACCTCTCAAACGTCTGAGGTGACTTCGTGGCTCGATCAATCGGGGCAAGGAAATGATTTATTTGCTGCGGGAGATCCTGAACTCATCAATGGAGAGACTCCATCTGGGGAAGCCGCCATTCGCTTGGATGGTCTTGGGGATAAATTAGCCCGTATTGCTACGGCGAATCCTATCAATGGTTTCCCGAGTGGGAATGATGATCGCAGTATCTTCGCGGTCGTGAACTACCGTGGAGCCAGTGCATGGGCAGGGGCTGCTTTTGGACGGGGCGCTCCGAACGCAGCCTTCGGTGTCGTCACGAATACGAGTGGGAAACAAACCTTACAAGGATGGGGCAGAGGGAATGATCTTCAATCCTCTGGGCTCACCTTTGATCAAGAATGGATCGTGCAAAGCGGTGTTCATCATGCTGGCCAGGCCACTCTCTATGGGAATGGAAGCCAGCTAGCGCAGTTTAACCATGTTTATAATACCGTGCTGGATCAGATTGTTCTGGGAGAAGAAATTTCTGGAGCAGGGTTTGCAGATATGGATGTGGCAGCGGTGCTCATATTTGATCGGGCTCTCTCCTCGACAGAGCGCGCTAGGGTAGAAGCATACCTTCAGGAAAAGTATCTTCTCACAGAGGAGGAAAATGCAGTGACGGTGGGGAATGCACCTACGGTTCAGCTGAACGAGGTCGGCCCGATTGTGCATGAAGCAGGCGCCGTCTTTGTTGATCCTGAGGCTCTCCTCATTGATTCTGAGGATGGCTCTAAAGTGATCGCGGCATCTACTCCACTCGATGTGTTTTCTCTCGGAGTGCAGACTCTGACCTACGAAGGGGAAGATTCTGATGGGAACTATGCCGTAGCAACCATGAATGTAGAAGTCGTCGACACTACTCCTGCGGAAATCGTAGTGCCCTTCAAGGGGCCAATCATCCACATGCTTGGAGAGCCCTTTGTTGATCCTAATGCAACGGCCTTTGATCAGAATGATGGGACGGCGAACCTCGTTTCATCGACTTCGGTAGATGGAAGTGTGCCTGGGCGTTATGTTCTCACTTATCAGCACACCGACCTCGCGGGAAATCAATCTCCACCAGTTTCCGTGAGTGTCTTTGTGATCGATTTTAGCCAAGTCCGTATGGTCTTTTCCCGGCCAGTTGATCCAGTGAATCCTGACGACCTCCAGATCTCGTTCCCAACGAGCCGGAGATTTAGCTACACCGTGCAATACACGACAAATCTTCGCCAGTGGAATTCAGTAGAAACCTATCAAGGGACCGGAGGGTTAATTCATTGTATCCATCCTGGAGCCTTGAATGAACAACGGCTGCTCTATCGCCTGAGAATTCGGAGAAATCGATAAATCTCCACCACATCATTGTTGTTATGAAATCGTCTTCTGAAAAAATTGTCATCGTAGGTGCCTTTGGGCGTCTGGGGACTGAACTCAGCTTACACTACGGGAGCCGTGTCCCGGTGGTTCGTCTTGGGCGTAAACAGCTGGACTTAGCTGATGAAAGCTCGATTCGGAAAGCTCTGGAACCGCTTGATTTTACACTTCTATTTCTTCCTGCAGCTCAGACCCTGGTTGATCGCTGTGAGGATGAAAAAGAGGAGGCCTATCAACTAAATGCTCATGCTCCGGGAATAATTGCCAAGATCTGTACAGAAAAAGGAGCGCGAATGGTTCACTTTAGTACGGATTTTGTCTTCGATGGAGAGAAAGATAGCCCCTATCATGAGGAGGATGCCACTGATCCCATCAGCGTATATGGAGCATCGAAATTAGCGGGAGAGGAGTTCGTTCTTGCCGCTTCTTCCGATCATCTAGTGATTCGTCTTTCTTGGCTTTTTGGACCTGCAAAGCCAGGATTTCCAGAATGGATCGTGGAGCAGGCCTGCTCCGAATATGCGCTAGCATTACCTGCAGAGAAACGGGCATGCCCTAGTTATAGTAGCGATATCGTTTCCCTTTTAGATCCTCTTTTATTCCGACCTCAGGAGAGTGTCGCGAGTGGTGTTTTTCACCTGAGTAATAACGATGACTGTAGCTGGCAGGAATGGGGGCAGGAATGCCTCGATCTCGCTCACGAGATGGGCCACGCCCTTAAAACGCACCAGATTTCCGCGACTAGTCTCGATACGATTCAAGCCTTTAAGGCTCTTCGCCCAGTGAATAGTGCGATGAGTTCTACAAAATACACTCGGGTCACGGGAGTGACTCCTAGAGGGTGGAGAGAGGCCCTTAGAGATCATTTTTTTGTGTCAGCTAAGGCACCTCAGGCTTGCCTTTAAGTAAGAATTTTTAATCTGTTCCATACATTTATAATCGATGAATATTTTAGTTACTGGAGGTGCCGGATTTATCGGCGCCAATCTTGTTCATTACCTTCTTCGGGATGCTGAAGAAGATCTCGGTATGAGCGTCAGTAAGGTCGTGAATCTAGATCTGCTGACCTACGCCGGAAATCTATCCAACTTAGTCGATGTGGAAACAGATCCTCGTCATGTCTTTGTCGCTGGGAGTATCACTGATCGGTCTCTTGTACGACGTCTGCTTGAAGATTACCAAATTGACGCCGTGATGCATCTGGCTGCAGAGTCGCATGTTGATCGCTCAATTGATGAACCAGACGAATTTATTGAGACAAATGTCGTAGGGACATTTCGCCTTCTCGATGAATTTCGCCGTTATTTGAATGGGAAAAAGAATCGAGCGGGATATCGCTTTCTCCATGTCTCTACAGATGAGGTCTATGGTTCCCTCGGGCCACATGATGCGGCATTTTCTGAGAAGACCTCTTATTCTCCAAATAGTCCGTATAGTGCCTCGAAGGCTGGCAGTGATCATTTAGCACGCGCTTATTTCCATACCTATGAGGTGCCAGTAGTGACGACAAACTGTTCGAACAACTACGGGCCGTATCAATTCCCAGAGAAGCTTTTGCCGCTCATGATTGGGAGGATTTTAAAAGGTGAAACTTTACCAGTCTATGGAGATGGGACCCAGATTCGCGATTGGCTTTATGTCGGAGATCACGTGCGAGGACTCACGATGGCTCTCACGCGAGGAAAGGTAGGGGAAACCTACGTGATCGGAGGGAAGTGTGAGAAGAAGAATATTGAAGTCGTGCGCCAGCTCATCGATGTGGTCGGTGAGCTTGCCCCAGGGTCTGTCTGGAAGACTCCTGAGGAGATCATTTCTTTCGTCGCAGATCGGCCAGGGCATGACCTTCGCTATGCCATTGATCCTAGTAAGATCACCACTGAACTAGGTTGGGAGCCGAAAGAGAATTTTTCTTCCGGACTACGAAAGACCGTTCAGTGGTATTTGGATCACCAAGATTGGGTCTCTTCAATCGAAGATGGCAGTTACCAAGGGCAGCGGCTCGGGGTTTTAGCATAACAAAAAAAATGATAAATCTATGTCAGTTCTGACCCCAAATCGCCATCATCTCGACCCAGCCTGTCAATCGATCCGGAAAGGGATCATCTTGGCTGGAGGGACGGGGAGTCGTCTCTTTCCGATGACTCATGTAGTGAGTAAGCAGCTCATTCCTGTCTATGATAAACCGATGATTTATTATCCACTCTCGGTGCTCATGTTTTCGGGAGTGAGAGAGATTCTTTTGATTTCGACGCCCCATGATTTGCCAAATTTTGAAAACCTTTTAGGAGATGGTTCACAGTGGGGATTATCAATTTCTTACGCAGAGCAGCCGAAGCCTGAGGGGCTGGCGCAAGCGTTCCTGATTGGGGAGGAATTCCTAGCGGGAGATCCAGTGAGTTTGGTTCTGGGGGATAACCTCTTCTACGGCCATGATATTAGCCGGGTCTTTTTAAACGCATCGCGAAGAGTGGATGAGGCCACTATCTTTGGCTACTATACCAAGGATCCTGAGCAATATGGAGTGGTTGAATTTGATGCTGAGGGGAAGGTGATTTCACTGGAAGAAAAGCCTTCGATCCCTAAATCAAACTATGCTGTTCCGGGGATTTATTTTTATGATCATGAAGTGGTCGAAATTACAAAGACCTTGAATCCATCGAAGAGAGGTGAGCTAGAGATTACCGACCTGAATGCTCGCTATCTGGAGCGCGGAAAATTGCGAGTAGAGCTGATGGGTCGAGGGACGACCTGGTTGGATACCGGGACCCCGGATTCTCTGGCAGATGCCACTCAGTTTGTGCAGGTCATTCAAAAGCGACAAGGTCTCAAGATCGCTTGCCTCGAAGAGATTGCCTATCTGCAAGGGCGGATCAATCGCGAAGAGCTGGATCGACAAATTCAAAAGTATGTGAAGACTGATTACGGGAAATATCTTGCCGCGCTTTGAGGGATGATTACTAAAAAAACAGATTTAAATCAGTGGAGTGGGCTCAATGAGGCAGCTCGCCAGAAACTTGAAACTCGTAATTACAGTGAGGGAGATCTTGTTGCTAGAATGGGAGGATCAGGAGTTTCGGCAGGGGAGCTCATCACTCATGAGAAAAGCTTGACCTCGGGATGGATTCCGGGAGTGGAGGTGTTTTCTCGCCAGGTCTATCAACAGAAAGGTCGGGGATATTTCAGCGAGCTAACCCGGCTTTCAGAAGGGAAACTCCATGAACTCGGACTCCAGCCTCAACAATGGGCTTCTGCTTTGATGCACCGTGAATCAGCAAAAGGATTTCACATTCATCCTCCCTACATTCCTGAAGGGGAAAATCCTGAAAATTGGTTTCAAAAGCAGTTTCTCGATGAGCCGGTGGACTATTCGTTGCGGAACTATGATCGTGAGCAATGGGATGTCATGTTTTTCCTCATGGGGCGGTGTGAGATGCTCTTGGTCGATGAACGGAAGGGCATGCCTCGACGGCAAATGCGTTTCACCATTGCTGGAGATAGTCAGCCAGGTCCAGATAATGCAGCGGTTGTGATTCCACCGGGTGTAGCTCATGCACTGCGTAGCTTAGGGAATGAAGATCTCATCATGACGTACGGGACTAGCACGACTTTCAATCCGGAATGGGAAGGGCGGATCGCCAGTGCTATCGAGAGTTATCCTTTGCCTGATGATTGGCAGCACTACCTCCAGCAAGGAGAATGACATTTTTAACAGCGTAATGACATTGCTATCGGTTCTTTCCTTTTACGATTTCCGATAGTGATGTCCTTCGATGACTGGCCAGCTTTTTTGAAGAAAAGCTGGCCTTTTTTTTGCAATAAATTCCAGAACAACACTCTCTCATTTTTAGATCAATGCTATCTTTAAGTTTTTTTAGACATAAAATTTCACTCTTCTTTCCTCTAAGTTTTTTTACCCTATGGCCAGCTCTGGTATCCGGGGCTGACCCTGTCACCTTTGCAACTCAAGTGGTCGTCCCTCCGAGTGGAAATGATGGAGTGTCATCTTCAGAAGGAGCCGATTTTGATCAAGATGGGAGAATCGAGTTTATCAGTGCGGCAACGCAATCTACAAGTGATGCTCATTTCAGACTCTATGACTACGTAGATGGAAGTTTTGCGGCGATTAATCTCAGACCAGATTCTGAGATCCAGAATCGTCTAGACCGGTTCGGAGGGGATCTTACTCCGGCTGACATTAATAATGATGGTTGGGTGGATATTGTCGTTCCAGAATCGAGAAATGGAAATGGAGGGGGGAGTGTTTCATGGTTTGAAAATCCCGATGGAGATTTAGATGGAGTGTGGACTGAGCATGTCATCGCGACTTGGAGTGGGGCTGGCGATGAAGAGGTCATTGCTCATATGTCTGAGATTGATGTGGGTGACATTGATGGTGATGGTCGTCTGGATGTGGTGACGCGTGATGTCAGTCACGGAGTCTTTATCATGTTACAGAAAACTGATGGAACCGGGTGGAGGCCGCGACGCTTCATCGCAACCAACCCTCGGGAAGGTCTCGATTTATTTAACCCAGATGGTGATAATGATCTCGATATTATCTTAAATGGAGTCTGGCTCGAGACTCCGAGCGATCCTCTCAGCGGGACGTACCAAGTTCACTCTTTCGGTGCTGAGTGGTATCCAGATGGGAATTCTTCCGATGAAATTCGTGACTATGCCGTTCAAATCGCGGTAGCGGATTTCAATGGTGACTTTCGGGAAGATATCGCGATTTCGAATTCGGAGGAGTTGAATAATGCCAATTCAACTGATGATAAGCCGAAGGGGATTCAGGTCTTTCTGGCTCCGGTAGACCCGAAAACCGAAAGCTGGACCAGAGTGGTGGTGGAAACAGAGCATTTTTCTTGGCACTCGCTGGAAGTCGCTGATTTCAATGGTGATGGGGCTTTGGATTTTGTCAGTGCCATTACGACGATCGGGAGAGACAATGCTCCCGCAGAATTAGTCTACTTTTTAAATAATGGGACGGGGACTGAATTTACCAAAGTCGATCTCTTAGATGCTTCAGTGCCCTTTGTCTATAATGCGACTCTAGGAGATGCGGATGGTGACGGTGATGCCGACCTTTTTGCCCCAGAAGGATTCAGTGATGGGCCGATTCGTTATTTTGAAAACACTTCACCAGTGATCTCTGTGCCAGACCTTATCGCACCAGAAATGCCCCAGGGGCTGGAAGCCTCCATGGTTTCTTCTTCGAGAGTTCTCCTTTCATGGTCTGCCGCTAGTGATAATGTAGGGGTAAGTGGGTATCGGGTATTTCAAGATGGGAGCTTTCTTGCTGAAGTGAATGATCTGTCGTACCTGGTGCTTAACTTGACTCCTGATACTCTGTATCAATTTTCTGTTACCGCGTTTGATCTTGCTGGAAATGAGTCGGAGGAGAGTGATTTGGTGATCGTTAGGACTGAATTCGCATCCCCACAGGTGGAGGGGCTCATGGCATATTGGCCTATGGATGAAGGTGAACCGTCTGTGAGCACCATAGATCAGATCGAAGGTCGGCTCGGGACGTTTTCAGGGGTAGGTGTCAGCTGGGAGAGTGATGGGCGATTCTCACGGGCGTTGCATTTTGATCATGAGACAGCTCGAGTAGAGGTTCCTTCCTTTGACGTTACCGGAGATCAGCTGACCCTAGCAGCCTGGGTGAGGCTCGATGGAGTCGCAGGCTCTGCCTCGGAAGCACGCTTTCTATCGAAAGCTACGGGGCCGAACGAGCAGGATCATATTTGGATGCTGGGAAATGATGGCAGTGCTGGCTCAGCCTTGAGATTCCGCCTTAAAACAGGGAATGGGGGGACGGAGACTTTGGTGAGTCCAGCGGGGCAGTTGTCGCTGAACGAGTGGGTTCATATTGCCGCCAGCTATGATGGAGCTGCGATGAGGCTCTTTAGAAATGGGGTTGAAGTAGCAGCAGTTCCAAAATCTGGACCCATCGCGGTTTCGAATGCTGGTGTGGGTTTGGGAAATCAGCCTCAGGGAGCAGGGGAACGAGCCCTGGATGGAAGTCTGGATGAAGTTAGGATTTACGACACTGCTCTCACTGCGGATCAAATTCAAATGCTCATGCTGGTGCCTCAGCCTGAGCCTGAATTTGCTCAATGGATCGCTTCCTTTTTAAATGCTGGGGAACTCGCTGACCAAGAGCTGAGCGATCCTGAGGGAGATGCAAATGAGGATGGGGTGGCAAATTTAATCGATTTTGCCTTAGGACAAAGTCCTCTGGCTTCAGATCGCTCTTCTTATCCAGAAGTCGAACTCCGGCTGAATGAGTTCGTTTATACTTACCGACGTCTACTTGGAGGCATTAGCATTCCAGGTGGACGGTATCGCTATGGTAATTTAGTTTATACTGTGGAGGTTTCCGAGTTTCTTGATGCTGGATCATGGCAAAGCGGAGCTGGAGTAATCCAACTGGTCGGGGCTCCTGAAGATCAGCTCGATGGGACGGAAAAAGCCTCTGTTCGGGTCTTAGGGGAGATGGCGGAGAGCGAAACCATTTTTTTCCGTCTGCGCCTGAACTTAGAGTGAATCTAAAAAAAACTTTAGAGATGTTTCTTATTTCATGCTGTAGGATGGTCCGTTACAAGCGCTCCTAGAAATCATTCGGTTAATTGTTAATTACTATGAAATATCAACTCGTCAGTATCGCGATCGTATTTTCTGTCTTTCTCGTCAGCTGTGGTGGACCGGTGAATTATGATAATTTGGCATCGTCTGAAGTTTCGCTGCCGAGAGGTGCTAATCCTGATGGTATCGAGCGAAAATCTTCTTCTCAACTAGGTGCTGGTGATTTGATTCAGCTCACTTACCCAGGGGCGCCGGAATACGATCAAAAACAAAAGATTCGCCTCAATAATCGAGTCAGTTTGCCGCTGGTCGGAGATGTCGTCGCTGGGGGGAAGGAGGTGAAATTATTTCAGCAAGAGCTTACAAAGCGTTATGCGAAGCACCTGCAAAATCCGAATGTGGTGGTGACTTTAGAAAGCACCGCAGCGGCGGTTTATGTATCCGGCTATGTCGAGAAACCGCAGAAGATTGCCTTAGATCGGCCTATGACAGCACTGGAGGCGATTATGGAATCAGGCGGATTCAATAAGTTCGGTTCTCCTAAAAGGGTGTCAGTGGTGCGGAAAGAGAATGGCACCTACCGGAAATACAATTTAAATTTAGACGCAGCTCTGCAGGGAACGGCGAAGCCATTTCAGCTCCATTCTAATGATATGGTCTACGTTCGATGAGTACATTTCATGCAATGGTATTAAACGAAGTGATATCCAATTATCGATGAGGAAAGATCGACCATCGTCTAGGACTCATTTTAAATTCAGAGTTGCATGATTTTTTGAAACCAAGATAGATATTCGGTGTAATTATGTTTTTTCCGAATATTTCATTAAAATTTAACAAAGATAAAATAGTGTTATCTCGTTTCCTCTTGTCGCTTATCTCTCTTTTCTTCGCTCAAGTGTCTCAGGCTCAGTTCGGTGGGGTGGTATTAGCATGGGATCAAAATCCAGAACCTACCATTTCGGGCTATCGGATCTATTTTGGTGTTGAGAGTGGGAGTTATGATCAAGTGATTGATGTGGGTAATCAGACTCAAGTTGATTTAAGAAATCTAGCCTTGGATGAAACTTATTTTGCGGTGGTATCCGCTTACGATGAAGTCGGAGTAGAAAGCCCATTATCCAGCGAGTTAAGTTTTCAGGCTGAGATTCGGGCTCCCATAGAAATTCCAGTCTCGATCTCGGGTTTTGAGATGGAAGTGGAAAATGGAGTTCCTACAATGAAGGTTGTAGTTAGTGGAGACCTTGGTGCGAGTGTGACCCTTCTAGTTTCAGATGACCTAAAGCAGTGGGACTCGCTGGGTGAGCATATCATTGGTGCGGAGTCAGCCATGATTTCAGATTCACAATTTGATCACCAGGAAAGCCGTTTTTACCGATTGACGTATCATACGACTCTCAATCGTTAGCGCGATTACTACGAAAAACCCTTCCTCTAACCTGCTCTGCCACGCGCAAAGCAGGTTTTTTTGTTTTAACGGAAGGCTGGGGCCATTCTGATAACCCTATTTCTTTGGCTCGATGAGGAGTTGGTAGAGGAGGTTGTTCGTGAAAGTTGGGCTGGTGGTGAGGTCGAGATGTTGTTCGGGGAGGAAGGTGACTTTATGGAATTTGATGGGGGAGTTGAGACGGATACCTTTGCTCGGATGATTCGCTGGGTTTTCATCAGCGAGAGCGCTGGAGCGAAGGACGGCGCTATCGCCAGGGGTGTAGTCATTATCGATTTTCTTGCCAGAAATGGGGTCGAGTTTGATTTGGCGGGGAGTATTGATGGCATCGCCAGCGATGAGGGAGATGCGGAGGTGAGAGGGTGGTGTTGCCGGGCGATCGAGAGAGCGTTGAAATTGGTGCGCTTTATGCAGGCGCTGGCGAAGGTGTGCTTTTACGAGGGCTGTTCGTTCTTCAGGAGATATATGGGGAATGAGATTTGGGAGAATATCGTTTTGGCTCGGATTTAAAATTCCCCACTGGGCCTGTTCCCACAGGGCGGAATCGTAGAGATCGAGCGGGTGGTCATCAGCAAGGTTCAGAACAGGTTCATGCCTAGTGCGAGGCATAAGTTCGAACATCGAGGGGAAGGTGGCGAGGATGGCCGGAGGGAATTTAGGAAGGTTTACGGAGAGGAGGCGGCGCTGCCAGTCGGGGATAAAGTTCTGACCATGGCAGAGGTCATTGAAGGCGAGTAAGCTGCCAGAATTTGGAGTGCCGACCATGATGAGTTGGTCGATGTTCTTTGCTCCCGCCCAGTTGAGCCTTGGGAGTGAGCCGTCGCGAGGCAAGTCTTGAGGGCCGTGACGCAGGTAGTAGCGGGCGAGTAGACCGCCCATGGAATGGGCTACGATGTCGAACTTAATGTTACGACGTTCTTTTCCGTGGATTTTACGTGATTGCTCCTGAATGTAGCGCTTTTTTTCCTGAATGAAACGGTGGAGGTTTTTAGCATTAGTCGCATTTGAAAGTCGCCAGTCGTAAGAGAATTGGAAGCAGGTGAAGTGGCGTTTCCCCCAGTCGACTTCTTTACTGCCCATTTCTTGATCGAGGTAGCCGCCTACGCCGAGAGTGCTGAGGATGCCGGCATAGGCCTGTTGTTGTAGGGGGACTCCGAGGGCACGAAAGCGTAGGGTGGAGAGTGCTCCGTTCGGAATCCCTCGTACTTCCCGAGAGCTGCCGTGAAGAGGGAGTGCGATGAGGGGGAGGTTCTCGGGTTTTGAAAGGTCGACAAACTGCCCGTCATAAATGCCCCAGATTGATTTCTGGGTCACCGGGTCGATGAGCTTAGAACCGAGGATGCCGGGGATGACAATGACGGGATTGATCTCGGTGCTATCGCTCTGAGCGGCAGCTCCGTAGATGCGATTAAGGTCTGCGGTCTTGTTCTTTTCGCTCTGTGTGCAGCTGGTACACAGCAATGCCAGCAGGCTCAGAATTAAGAGAGATGCTGGCATTGTCGTGAGAATGCTAAAATTTTATTTAGAGGACTCTTTTTTCCGTTGTTCAGCGAGTTGAACGATGGAAGCAGGGAGGGTATCAAAAATGGGCTTAGGCTCTGGACCTGAACTCAAGCGACCGAAATTAAGAACTCCAGTAGGACACTGCTGGACACAGGCAGAGCAGCGCACACACTCAGGATCTTCCATCGGTTTGCCTTTATTGGCGAAGTTCATGATGTCGATGCCCTGGTGGCAAACGGAGGTGCAGACATTGCAGGAGATACATTTGTCCTTATCGGCAAAGATTCGGAATTTTCCAAAGGCTCGCTGGTAGATCTGCATGAGGGCGGCGAGAGGGCAGGCGAAGCGGCACCAGACCCGGCCAGAGAGGTGGAAGTAGAAGGAGACGCCAATCACTCCGGCCCAGATGAGATCGACAAAGTAGCTGTAGTTGAAAAATGGGAGACCATCGTCACTGAGCGGGCCACCGTAGAGAAGGTATTTGAGTGCTTTTTGCCACAAGCTCCCCTCATAAATCCACCCCATAATCTGGAGGCCCAGCAGGGCAAGAGCGAACCATAGGAAAACCTGGCCGACCATATTGAGTTTCGTCCAGAAGGGGCCGTGCGGCATTTTCTGGCGATGCGCGTCACCCATGGTTTCGGCGAGAGCACCACAAGAGCAGATCCAGCCGCAGTAGGCGCCCTTTCCCCAGCGTCTTACGATGAGTGGGATGATCACAAAAGTTTGGATGATGCTAAGTACGAGCCAGCCGATCATAGGCTGGTCGGTGAAAACGTTAAAGACAAAGAGGGGCCAGGCGAGGACGAAGCCGAAGGCACGCCAATAGGCGCGGCTATGTCCTGTGTCATCGTATTTCTCAAAAAAGAGGTCGGCAAAGCCAGACAGGGGTGCTCCATCTGCGAAGAGGCCATTGGTCCCCATCCATGGTAGGATGATGTAGGGAAGAATGAAAAGCGGGATCCACTGAACGAGATTCAGGGTGATGGTCTGGCGTTTCACGTATGGTGTCTTACGTCGTTTAATTCGACGAATCCCGAAGATGAGAACGCAGAGACAGTAGGCGAGAGAGTAATAAAAGCCACGATCTCCGGCGGCGTTCTTGATGGAGGTGAAAAGATGGTTTGGTCCAAAGCTCGGTAATAGCTGGACGAGTCCATTCGGATCGAGTCCGAGGACCGGAATGTCATTAAAGAGATTCTTCTTCCAGTGGTAGACCCAGAGCCCGACGAGGAGGCCGATGACGAGAGTGACCCACCAGCGGGTATTGCGATCGTTTGCAATATTGAGCCCAGAGCGACGGAAGAAATCGAGAGGTGCTTCACGACCTAAGGCTGCGAGCACGGCGTCATTTTTCAGAGACTCTTCTTCGCCATTCTTATGCTTCAGGGTGATTTCATCCTCTGTGATTTTGCTCGGGTTGGTATCGAGCTTGAGAGTAATCGCTCCGTTCTCGGCAAGGGCTTGCACTCTGGCGATGTTCTCTGGCTTGGGGCGATTGAACTCGGGCTTTCGATAGGAAATGGTGACCCGGGCACCTTCTTCGGCTAGAGCAATTGCGGCTTCCGCAGCACTGTCGCCACCACCTACGACGATGATGTCTTTGTTTTTAAAGGTTTTTGGATCGTGTAGACGGTTTGAGACCTTCCCTAGGTCTTCACCGGGGATCCCCATTTTCCGGTAGTTTCCACTGCGGCCGATGGCGACGATACAGCGTAGCGCTTTTGTCGTTTTCTTCTCCTTACCTGTGTGATGCAGGAGGACGAGGTTTCCTTTCTTTTCGACATGGTCGATCATGCCTTCGGTGGATTCCACGCCCGCTTCAGAGACCTGACGTTTCATGTCTTCCAGAAGCTTTTCCTTCACATCGACGTCGCCTTCGTAGGTGATTCCTCCGGCGGGCTTGAGGTCGGTAGGGTAGGTGAAAATTGGTTTGGCTTTGGGGAAGTTAGCAACGGTAGAAAAGGCCTGACTGCTTTCATAGAGGACATAGCTGAGACCAGCTTTCTTAGCCTCCATCGCGGCAGAAAATCCCGAGACTCCTCCACCGATGATGGCGATGTCTACGGTATCATCTTCCTTTTCATCTCTAGCAGTAGGGAAGTCACTCTCAGCAAGAATAGCCTGAATAGCTTTGGCTCCTGTATCTGAAGAAAATTTGAGAAGGGGGATCCCTGTAAGGTCTCCTACGATGCGGATACCATCGACATTGGTTTGCCCGTGTTCGCCCACCTCTGGGAGTTTTTCGACAGTGCCGGCGGGCCATTTTCCATGCAGCCAGTGGTAGTATTTTTTGATCATGGGAGTGGAAATTAAGATGAGTTTTCTTTTTAAACTGGTTTCACGGTGAACACGAACTCTTTAGCGTGAGGGGTGCGCGGATTCTTTTAAGGCAAGTTCCGTTTGGAGTATCTGCTGGACCATTTCGAGAGCTCGTTCAACGGGCCAAGTGTCGCGTAAGTTTTGGCATTCTGTAGTCGCTCCGGAATAGAGGAGGAAAAGGTGTTCTCCAGTGAGCTCTGCGCGGCAGGGGGTGGTGATCTCAGCGCTAAGGGTGATTAGGAAATTACGAATAAATTTCTTATGATTGATCACTTGCTGAACGATTTCAGCGTTAGTTCCGTAGCTGGCAAATAAAGCGTTGGTGTAGGGGCAGCCTTGAAATTGATTTCTCTCTAGGAAGGTTTGCAGATCCTGAAAGTATTGTATCATCTTAGCGGTGGCATCTTGGCGAGTCTCAGCGAGGATGGATGCATGCCGGGCGACTGACGCCTTATGGATTTCTTGAAGTTCGGTTGCGCTCGTCTTTTTGCTAAGGGAGCAGGCCTCGCTATGAAGTGGGGTGTTTGGGGAGGTCATCGATTTTTAGGAGTGACGTCAGTAAAAGGTAGACTGGTCTGTCTTATTCCGGCGAAGTGGAAAAATGTCGATTTTTTGATTAAGAAGATTCGCCATCGAGAGCATTTTGCCAGAGGTCTTTACAGGTTTCGAGAGCAGCTTTGACTGGCCAGAGTTGCTGGAGGTTTTGGCTTTCAGTGGTCGCTCCTGAATAGAGTAGAAAGAGACGGTCTCCTAGTTGGTTTGCCTTCTTTGTCGATGAGAATTCTCGTTTGGTGAGCTGGCGAAAGAATTTACGAACGGAGTCCTTATGTTGGTGGACCTGAGCGATAAGGCTAGTTTCCTCATCGGATAGAACTGCGGCGGTATTGGTATATGGGCAGCCACGGTAGTGGTTGTTTTTGAGATGTTTTTCCAAGTCTCGGAAATACTTTGTGAGAATCTGTAAGGCTGGAGTCTCAGCGTCGATGAGCTTCTCCCGGCTCTTCTCTGAGGCATCATGGATCCGGTTAAGCCAGGCCTCGCCGAGTTTTTCTTTCGACTTAAAGTTCGTATAAAAGGTGGCTTTGGCAGTTTTGGATTTTTCGATGATCTCATTGATACCGACTTCCTTGTAGCCGTGTCGGTGAAAGAGTTCCGCTGCGACGCTGAGAATACGATCTCGGGCTGAGGACTTCGGTTTCATGATAGCGAACAGACTGATCTGTATGCTTTTTCTGTCAAGAGGGAGCTTGGCTAGGAAATTTAGCTTTTTAGCTTTGTGGGTCTCGAATGATGAGGTTTCGAATTTCAGTCATATCTTCCATGGCGAAGCGGATGCCCTCGCGGCCTAGGCCGCTATCTTTGACTCCGCCGTAGGGCATGTGATCAACTCGCCAGGATGGGACATCTCCGATGACCACTCCTCCGACATCAAGAGTATCCCATGCTTGGTGGATTTTATAGATATCACGAGTGAAGATCCCGGCCTGAAGGCCAAATTTTGAATCGTTAACCTGCGCGAGGGCTTCATCGAACTCGGAAAACTGGCTCAAGATAGCGACGGGGCCAAAGGCTTCTTCAGTTTGGAGTTTTGACATCTTAGAAACGTTTTCGAGAAGAGAGGCATCTAGCATGGCTCCGTCTCTTGTTCCGCCGGTAAGAAGGGTAGCTCCTTCTGAAATGGCTTCCTGAATCCAATTGTCGAGCCGGAGTGCTTCGCTTTCTGCGATCATGGGGCCGATGAAAGTGTCTTCTAAGGCGGGGTTTCCTTTTTTTAGTTTCTGGGTGGCGGAGATGAGGCGGTCTCGGGTTTCCTGATAGCGGCTTTTGTGAATGATAATACGCTGCACTCCGATACAGCTCTGGCCGGACTGATAGAATGCGCCGAAGATGATACGTTCGATGGCGTCATCGAGATCGGTATCATGGTCGATGATGACAGCAGCATTCCCTCCGAGTTCAAGTACGACCTTTTTCTTGCCTGCTCTAGCTTTTAATTGCCAACCGACGTCTGGTGATCCGGTAAAGCTGAGGAGCTTGAGTCGTTCATCAGTGGTGAAGAGATCTGCTCCATTACGGCTGCAGGGGAGAATGGAGAAGGCTCCTTCCGGGAGGTCTGTTTCGGCGAGTGTTTCTCCGATGATAAGTGCGCCAATAGGGGTGCGGCTGGCTGGCTTCAGGATGAAGGGGCAGCCGACAGCGAGAGCGGGAGCGATCTTATGAGCGGCGAGATTAAGGGGGAAATTAAAGGGCGAGATGAAGGAGACGGGACCGATTGGGACTCGTTTCCACATGCCGCGATAGCCTCGGGCACGTTCGGAAATCTGAAGTTCCTGAAGCTCTCCATGTAGGCGGGTGGATTCCTCAGCTGCGATACGAAAGGTGTCGATGAGGCGGGTGACTTCACCGCGGCTATCTTTGATGGGTTTTCCAGCTTCGATGCAGAGGGCTTGAGCGAGTTCCTCCGCACGTTCGGTGAAGCGAGTCACGCAGTGGTTTAGAATGGATTGCCTTTCGTATGGTTTCAGCTGAGCCATAGGGGAGCTGGCGATTTCCGCCGCAGAGATGGCACGATCGATAGTAGCGCGATCGGCAAGGGCGACTCGGGTGGCGACTTCTCCAGTGAATTTGTCCGTGACTTCGAGGTCATGGTTGGGTTCCAGCGCCTGGTTAGCGAGGTAGTATGGATAGCTGGGCTGAAGCATGAGAATGTGGGGTTAGAGGGCAGCGCTGCGCTCCGGGAGTTCGATGTTTAAAATGCGGTCATTTTCAGAATAGTCGACTGGGACTTCGATGACGTGGATGCCTCCTTTTTCCTGGCAATTTTGAATGAGTGGAGCGAGATCTCCGGTGGTGGTGAGGCGGTGGCCGGTGGCCCCGTAGCTATCAGCATAGGTTTTGAAATCTGGATTCGTAAAATCGAGCCCAAAGGAGTCGAAGCGCATGTTTTCCTGCTTCCACTTGATCATGCCATAAGCGTTATCATTAAGAATGAGAACGACAAGGTCGAGCTCGAGGCGGACTGCGGTTTCGAGCTCCTGTGAGTTCATCATGAAGCCTCCATCTCCGCACACTGCAATGACTGGTTTTTCGGGGAAGACGATCTTGGCTGCGATGGCTGAAGGGAGGCCCGCGCCCATGGTTGCGAGTGCGTTATCGAGGAGGATGGAGTTTGGGCAATAGGCCTGATAGTTACGGGCGAACCAGATTTTATAGACGCCATTGTCTAAAGCTACGATGCTCTCAGCGGGCATGATCTTACGGACTTCTGAGACAAGATGCTGGGGATAGACTGGGAAGCGAGTGTCATCCTTTCCTTCTGCGAGGTGGGCCTGCATGGCCTCACGAGTCTTCATAAACCAGCTGAAATCCCAGTGATCTTGTGGACGCAGGGCTTCGTTGAGCTGCCAGAGGCTATTGGCGATATCGCCTACCAATTCGACTTGAGGGAAATAAACTGGATCTACGATGGCGGAGTTAAAATTTACATGGATGACCTTAGTTGCTCCTTTTTTCATGAAGAAAGGCGGTTTCTCAACAACATCATGGCCCACATTGATGATGACATCTGCTTTCTCGATCGCTCGGTGAATGAAGTCATTTGACGATAAGGAAGCATTGCCGAGAAAGAGAGGGTGACGCTCATCGATGACTCCTTTTCCCATCTGGGTAGTGATGAAAGGAATGCCCTGTTTATCAACGAAGGAGCGGAGCTGTTTTGCGGTGAGTTTCCGGTTTGAGCCAGCAGCAATGACGAGGAGTGGGTGCTGCGCCTGTTGTAGTAGTTTCACTGCCTCCGAGATTGATTTGTGCTCGGTGAGAGGGCGGCGGACCATGCTTGCAGAGAGGGGTTCGCTATCGGTATCTTCTGCGGCGATATCCTCTGGTAATTCGAGGTGGGTGGCGCCTGGTTTTTCTTCGGAAGCTCGGCGGAAGGCTTCTCGGACATGGGTGGGGATGTTGTCTGCGCTGACGATTTGATGCGTGTATTTCGTAATGGGGCGCATCATATCGACCACATCGATAATTTGAAATTGGCCCTGCTTACTCCGGCGGATCGGTTTCTGCCCAGTGAGCATGAGCATGGGCATCCCACCGAGCTGGGCATAAGCAGCTGGGGTGACAAGGTTCGTTGCACCAGGTCCGAGAGTGGAAAGACAGACTCCGACTTCTCCGGTGAGTCGTCCGATGGTGGCGGCCATGAAACCGGCTGCCTGTTCGTGTCGGGTGAGGATTAGCTCGATGGATGAGCGAGAGAGTGAATCAAGAAAGTCGAGATTCTCCTCGCCTGGTATTCCGAAGATGTAGCGGACGCCTTCTTTTTCGAGGGAGCGGACGAAGAGATCTGATGCTTTCATGACTTGTGCAGGTGATGAGTGAGGAAATTACTTCGAAAGGGTCTTCCAGTTTTGGTCTGCGAGGGCGACGTTACTATCGAAATCTTGAGCGAATTTTTTGGCAAATTTCCGGTTTACCTGCAGTAGGAGACGGCCCTTGTGAATGCTGTAGACCTTTGGGTTAATGGAGATGAGTTTTCCCTTAGAGACGCCGAAGGCGCAGTAACCACCGTAAGCTGGGGTGTATTTTTTGGGGTTCTTCTTAAAGGCGCTCAGGTTCTGGGCAGAAGAGAATCGGTAGGTCGCGCCTTGATGGTTTGTGGAGAATTCGGCCTTTCCCTTGGTTGGCTTACTTTGGGTGAAATAGGCGACAGGGTCGTAACCTTTGATCGCGAGGCCTTGCTTATTGGTATTGACCGGAGCTGCGGTAGCTAGGGTGCAGGCAAGAGCTACGAAGATGGTGAGGGTTGTGAGGAATTTTTTCATCTATCTGGAATGGTGATTCTTTTGTGAACCAGTTTATTGATGTGCTGGTTGTATTTCGTTAGAGACAGACCGGTCTGTCTTATTCCGGTGAATCACCATTCCTGTCAAAAAGAGAGGGGCATTTAAGGGTTTTCTATGACCTCGAGGCGGTAGAATTGCCTTCCCTGTGTAGGGTTTAGGGGAACTGTTTGAATGTTGAAGCCATCCGCGGAGATGCTGTTCAGAGGCTGGAGGTCGTTCGAGGGGCTGAAGAGTTTGAGGTCTGAAGAGCGAGAGATTTGAAAATTCAAATCAGTGGGCTGAGTACTTTGTCGGAAGTTGAGTTGTCCTTCTGGATCAATGGTGAGGAGGTCAGCTTCGTAGTTATTCGGATCCATCGGGTTCGTAGCCTGAGCATATTCGATGAAGTTTGAAATC
>CALGMJ010000164.1 GCA_937958875.1 uncultured Verrucomicrobiales bacterium
GGCTGCGGGTTGAACTCAGAGATAACTTCGAGCATTTTCAGCCGATCTTCGGTCGTTTCGCCGAGGCCGAGGATGCCACCGCAGCAAACGGACATACCAGCATCCTGCGCGTGGCGGATGGTGTTAAGGCGGTCTTGGAAGGTGTGGGTGGTAACAATATTCGGGTAGTGCTCGGGAGAGGTGTCGATGTTGTGATTGTATGCGGTGACGCCAGCCTCCTTAAGTTTCTCTGCCTCTGAGGGGCCGAGTTCGCCGAGAGTGACACAGACTTCCATACCGAGCTCAGAGACGTCTCGTACGATGTCGAGAACTTGGTCGAAGCGTTTCGTGCCTTCACGGACGCCGCGCCATGCTGCGCCCATGCAGAAACGGGTGGAGCCACTCTCACGGGCCGCTTTCGCACGTTCCATGATTTGGCATTTTTCCATGAGCCGTTCGGGAGCGACGCCACTATTGTAGCGGGAGGACTGGGCGCAGTATGAGCAATCTTCTGAGCAGCCCCCAGTTTTAATGGAAAGAAGGGTGCAGAGCTGGATTTCTGCAGCAGGCCAGTTTTCTTCGTGAGTGTTACGGGCGCGCTGGATCAGTTCAAAGAGCGGGAGCTGATAGAGGGCCTGGAGATCGTCGAATTTCATGGTGTGAAAGAAAGGAGAGATGTTTGTTAGATTAGCGAACCCAGGAGCCGTTGACTCGTGGCATTTGCTTTTTATTGAGGGCAGCGTAGTCGGTTTTTCCACGAGCGCCAATGAGGGTATGGCCAAGTTTTTGGCGCCAGATCGCGCTCATGGATTCACCAGTATGGCAGCCCCAGCTTTTTGAGAAACAGTTTCGGGAGAAGATACTACGACGAATTTTGCCGAGTTCATTCTCATGAATCCAGGCCTGGCTCACGGCCATGACATCACTGCCGTAGTCGAGCATTAAGCAGTGGCGGTTCGAGTGACCAAAGAAGTCGAAAGTGGTGACTGAGCCGGCAGGGTGGCTATTGATGGCACGAATGGCACCAGGGCCACTGTTTACCCAGAGGAGCTTAATATTGCGCTTCGCGGCATTTTCCCGAATCCAAGTGGTGTAGGGTTTACCGTCTTCCCGGCCCCGGCGATCGTAGCCAGGTTTGTAGACGATCCAGGTGATTTTACAGCTCTTGTCATAAGCGCGTTGGAGCTCTTCAGCTCTGAGAATGGAGGCGTATTCGAAGTTTGCCCACCAAGCGTCGTGTTGGTCTTTCTTTACACGAAGTTTTTCCCAGCGCAATGAGGCAGGGCCCCCACAGAGGATAATGTGGTGGGTTGCAGAGGCCGGCAGGACAAGGAGCAGAAGGAGCAGCAGGTGCTTCATGGGCAGGAGTTTACTTTTCCTCCCCGCCCATGGCTACGACGAATTTTTCCAAGGCGGCACTCAGGCGTGCAGTCTGGGTGCCGTAGTTGATGCGGAGGCAGCCGGGATGACCGAAAAATGCGCCATCAGAAAGGAAAAGTCCGGCCTCTTCAGCAGCTTTCATGGGGGATTCAAGGCCAAGTTCACGGCAGTCGATCCAAGCGAGGTAGGTGGCTTCGATGTGCGGGACCTGTGCTTTTGGGAGGCGGGTGCGGATGGTCTTGGTGAGAAGGTCTCGGTTTTTATTGAGGTAGGATAGCAGATCCTGGCGCCATTCCTCCCCATGACGGTAGGCGGCCTCGGCAGCGTAGTAGGCGAGGCAGTTGATCTCAGGGAGGGTGTGTCCCTTCACGGCATTAAATTTCCGGCGAAGGGTGTCATCTGGAATGACAGCGAAGGCGTAGCCCAGCCCAGCGATGTTGTAAGTTTTACTAGGAGCGAGGAGGGTGATCGTTCTTTTTCGCAGAGGTTCGGGGAGATTGAGGGCAGAGAAATGCGGGGTGGAAGATTCATCGAGGATAAGGTCACAGTGGATCTCATCTGAAAGGAGGATGAGGTCATGTTTTTCGCAAAATTCTGCGAGTTGGGTGATTTCTCCAGCTGTAAAAACTCGGCCGAGGGGGTTTTGCGGATTGCTGAGGACGAAGATTTTCGTCTTTGGAGTTACGGAGGCTTCCATTTTATCCCAGTCAAAGGTCCAGGTCTTGATGAGGCCGCCTGTCTGAATGTGGTCGACCGATATACTCTCCATGAGGGCATCCTTATGAATGCCTAAGAATGGAGGATAAATGGGAGCGCAGGTCATGACGGCGTCGCCAGGCTCTCCAAAAGCACGGGCGGCAAGTGAAAGTGCAGGGACAAGCCCTCCAAGGTGAACAAGCTGCTCCTCAGGGACTTCGACTTTCATCCGCTCTTTGAGGTAGCTTTGAAGAGTATTGATGAGGCCTTGGTGTGGGACGGCATAGCCGAAGACGCCGTGTTTGACCCGGTCCTGGAGAGCGAAGATGACTTCCGTAGGGGAGGCGAAGTCCATGTCTGCGACCCAGAGAGGGTCGAGATCTTTACGGCGATCCCATTTCAGGGAGCCGGTATCACGGCGGGAGATTTCTTCGTCAAATTCGTGCATGGCGGAGTTCTATCGAGTTCTGCTGAGAATGCAATGAGGGTGAGGTGGTAAGCTGTCTATGATGCCGGCGAAATGTTTAGGGCGAAAAACACGAAAGGGTAGCTCCGGAGAGCTACCCTTTCGTTTATACTTGGGGGAGTATGCGTTGTTGTTTTTTTGGGGGTGACAAATGAGAGTAATCTCATCTGCATGCTGGGCCCGATCCTTCAAGCTTGGGGGGCCTTAGGCTGGGGCTAAAATCCGTGTGTGCATCATAGTGGGTCACCTGATTCATTTTCTCATTACTTAGCCGAGACGTTTTCACTGCCTGCGTTGCTAAGCTCGCAGCGGTGATGAGTCCGAGGATGATAAATTTAGAAGTCATGTTCAGGTTAGGGATGGGTGTGGGGGGGAAGCTTGCGGTATGTTTAGTGTGCGTTGCTGTTTACTCGCAGCACTTCATCTAACCGCCATGTTTTCTGAGAGTTGCAAAAAAAGTTTTTCTTTTTTGTCAGAGATTACCATTGCCGCTTTTAAGGGGAATCGATTGGATACGCGGGATGTCAGAACCGACTCCGGCTAAAGCTGGGAAAACAAAGGCTCAAGTCTTTCGAGAGCGACTTACAAGCACGCTGATACTCTGGGCGATTGTTACTGGGGTTTTTGTTTCAATGAATGCGTGGGCATTTTTCGGATTGATTCTGTTTCTAACCGTAGCTGGCACTCTGGAGTTCCGTGCGATGCTGAAAAATGAGCCTGGAAATGGATGCCGGACAATTGGGTCGATCCTCGGGATTGGCGTTGTTTTCTTAGCTGGGTTACATTTTTGTCGCTATGGGCCTGGGCAACCTGGGTATGAGATTGACGTTTTTGGGATTGTTCTCACGGTTCTCGCTGCTTTTTGCTGGCGTTTTCGGGTGGGGATTATCGGGCGGGAAAGTGTCAATGCAGTGGGTGATGCGCTAATGGCTTATGTCTATGTCCCCGTGCTCTTTGGCGTCTTTGTCCTGCGGTTGACTTTTCTTCCGGTGATGGAGAGTGCGGTTCCGGGAGCATGGTTGCTCTTGATGATGATCGCGGCGGCGAAGTTCACTGATATGGGGGCATATATTACGGGCTCTCTCATCGGAAAACATAAGATGGCTCCAAAGCTGAGTCCGGCAAAGACTTGGGAAGGATTTGGAGGAGCGTTGATTTTTGCTCAGATCGCAGCGTGGTCGGTTTGGGCGCTAGCGGGTGATTCTGTAGCATGGCTCGCTCCGCTGCATGTGGGTATTTTAGCGCTGCTGATTGGTCTGGTCGCAATTGCGGGGGATCTCGCAGAATCAATCGTGAAGCGCTCGCTGGGAGTGAAGGATTCAGGGACTTGGATGCCAGGGATTGGGGGGATTTTAGATCTCATCGATAGCCTCTGCTTCGCGGCTCCAGTGACCTATTTCTACCTCGTCTATACCGGAATTATTTAATGGGACTTATGCAGAAAAAAAGGATCGTTATCTTAGGATCGACAGGGTCGATTGGGACGAGTGCTCTTACCGTTGCTCGCCAGATTCCCGAGCGTATGGAAGTAGTGGGGCTCGCTGCCGGAACTCGGGTGGAGGATCTTGAGGCGCAGGCTCAAGAGTTTGGCGTATCACATTTATGCATCGCAGATGAGGCGAGCCGTGATCAGCTGAAAAAAGAGGGGCGCAGCATCTTTGCGGGCGAGGAAGGATTGATCGAGCTCATCCAGGCGACAAAGCCAGATATGGTTCTGGTTGCGATTGTCGGGGTGGGAGGGTTGAGGCCCGCATTGGCTGCGATTGAGCAAGGCTGTGATCTGGCCGTCGCGAGTAAGGAGATTTTAGTGATGGCCGGAGAGGTGGTCATGGAGGCTGCTCGTGCGAAAGGAGTGAACTTGCTTCCAGTCGATAGTGAGCATAACGCGATTTTCCAATGTCTCGAAGGTCATCGAGGTGGCTCTGAGGAAGTGAGCCGGCTCATTCTTACCGCTTCGGGTGGGCCGTTCCGTCAGCTCCCGGCCGAGAAGCTAGTGGAGGTAAAGCTCGAAGACGCTCTCAAGCATCCCACATGGGAAATG
Organism: uncultured Verrucomicrobiales bacterium; assembly: GCA_937958875.1. Classification (GTDB taxonomy): domain Bacteria; phylum Verrucomicrobiota; class Verrucomicrobiia; order Verrucomicrobiales; family Akkermansiaceae; genus SW10. The sequence continues at coordinate 4,563 of CALGMJ010000164.1, forward strand.
GGAGCTAAGATTACCATCGATTCAGCGACACTTTTTAATAAGGGGCTGGAAATGATCGAGGCGCGCTGGCTTTTCGACATCCCCATGGAGAGGGTAGACGTGGTGGTGCATCCGCAGAGTATCGTTCATTCGATGGTGGAATTCGTAGATGGCAGTATTTTGGCGCAGCTTAGTACGACGGATATGTGTTTTCCGATCCAGTATGCCGTGACTTGGCCTGAGCGCCTCCCAAATGAACTCAAACCTCTCGATTTTCCGTCTCTTGCGAAGCTCGAGTTCGAAGCCCCACGAGTGGACGACTTTCCCGCACTCAGGCTCGCCCGCGAGGCGGGAGAAAAAGGGGGCACCTTGCCCGCGGTTTTAAATGCGGCTAATGAAGTCGCCGTGGCGGCATTCCGAGCCCGACAGCTCGACTTCCCTGGGATCTGGCGAGTGGTTGAACAGACGATGAATCAGGTCGATCATGTGCAATCTCAGAGTCTGGACGTCGTCGTTGCAGCTGACTTAGAGGCACGCCGCGTTGCCAGTGAGTTTCTCTAACAGGTGCGAGAGGCGCCCATCCTCGCCAACATTTACCTGCAATATGTTCTCGATCTTTGGCTCGAAAAGCATGTCAGTAAAAAGAGTCGGGGGAAAGTGATCTTCAAATGGCTCAACCGTCGGAGTCAGCGTAAAAGCTACACCTGGGCGAAGTTCCGGAAGCACTGGCAAGGCGACTGGCAGATCCCGCAGCCCCGAGTGGTGGAAGAGTGGGGGAGTCAGTCGAGTCGTCAGGGAGAAATGCGCCTTGTCTGAAGGTTGTGAACCAGAGTAAATAGAAGAGAAGTTAAAAGAATGAAGTTCCCAAACAGAGAAAAGTTGATCCGCCGGACTGCGCGTTTACCTGAGGAGCCCTGTGCGGGAAAACCGCACGCAGGGATCTGCGAGGGGGACGTTGGGCAACTAACGTTCCTACCTTAATCGCATAAAATGATACGCACATTTCAAGTAATAACGCTTATTTTGGCAATTAACACAATTGGTGCTTTTGCGGCAGATCGACCAGTGAATCCCGAAATTGTTTCACCTCCTATGAGGTCTACATCTGAGAATTTGTTATTGGGCACGTACAGCACCATAACAGATAAGAA
>CALGMJ010000165.1 GCA_937958875.1 uncultured Verrucomicrobiales bacterium
ATTAACTAGAAGAACCCATGGGATCCATTGAAGACAAAGTGATTTCGAGGATCTTCGGCCATCAGAGGGATTGGGCATTTTCCAAGAATGACTTTCCCGACCTTGGGAGCGACGTTGCGATACGGCAGGTATTGACGCGATTGGCGACTGGAACTCCCCCGAAAAAGTGGAGACTCGATGCAGCTGAAGAAGGTTAAATTTAGGTTAGTTGGATGGTAAGTTAGGTTGATCGAATGTGTTGGGAGATTGCACCCCTAACGAAGCCCTATCTGCTCCCGAGCAGTGCGAGGTCTTGTGGGAATTTTCTGGTATCATGCCCCCACTTTCAGTGGTCTTTTAAAGCCTTCTGACTTACGTCTCAGCAATGAATCGTATCGCGATGGTCCTCGGCATCTTCCTTTTAGGAGGAGGTGTCTTTCTACTCCCCCCACCTCCTGCGAGTCCGGCAGCGATCGGAGCCTCATTTGCGCCAGTGCTCTTTTTCTTCGGCGGTTCATTTCTATTCTCAGGCATCTTTGCCCTAAAAAACCCGGCTCACGGTCAGGCAGCGATTCTGATTTTGGGACTGATGGGAGTGATTTACAGCGCCTACCTCTTCCTATTCCACCCCTTAAATTTAGGCCAGCAAGTGAGTATTTCTGGTCTCGGGCTCATTTCCATCTACCTCTTCACGGTATCCTTTCTGAGCTGGAAGAAAAAACGCCGCGAGGCGAACCTGCGGCGTCTTGAAGAAATGGATGGAGAAAAGATGACTTAAACGGTCATCACTTCCTTTTCTTTAGCCTCGACCAGTTCATCGACCTGCTTCACGAACTTGTTTGTCAGGTCCTGCACTTCTGTCTCGTAGTCGCGCTGCCCATCTTCGGTGATGGAGTTGTCAGCTTTCATTTTCTTACCGGCGTCCATGCCATCTTTACGAGCACCACGAATACTAACGCGGGCGTCTTCAGCCATGGTTTTGACAGTTTTCACGAGTTCACGGCGGCGTTCCTCAGAAAGTTCTGGGATCGGGAGGCGTAGTTTTGTGCCTTCATTCACGGGATTCAGGCCCAACTTGCTTTCGCGGATTGCCTTATCAATGTCCTCTGTTGTAGAGGGGTCAAAGGGAGAAATCATCAGCATGCGTGGCTCCGGGCTGGTGATGACAGCAAGCCCTTTGAGCTTCATGACACTGCCGTAGCTGGGCACGTTGACATCAAGATTTTCCACTAATGCCGGAGAGGCCTTGCCCGTGCGGATCGAGGTGAATTCTTGAGTGGCGTGCTCGACAGCCTTGCTCATGGCTTCTTCAACATTCATGAGAGCTTCTTCTGCGTCCATAATCGTATTTTCGGTAAGAGGTAAGGAGGTTTAATTTAAAATCTAAGACTAATGCACGATGGTGCCGATGTCTTTTCCACTAAGGGCGGTCTGAATGTTTCCATGCTGGCCGAGATCAAAGATAATAATGGGAAGGTCGTTATCCTGACAAAGACTGAAAGCGGTCGTATCCATGACGCCGAGCCCATCACTTAAACACTGCTGGAAGGAGACGGAGTCAAAGCGCACGGCTTCTGGGTTTTTCTTAGGATCAGAATCGTAAACACCATCGACCATGGTGGCTTTGAAAATCACGTCCGCATTCATTTCATTCGCGCGCAATGCGGCGGTGGTATCGGTCGAGAAAAACGGACTTCCAGTGCCTGCAGCAAAGATGACGATATGGCCTTTAGAAAGCTGATGGGACGCTTTTCGGCGGATGAATGGCTCTGCGACATTTTGCATCTCGATCGCTGAGTGGACGACGCAATCACACCCTTCTGCTTCTAGCGCAGCCTGAAGAGCCAGCGAGTTCATGACAGTCGCCAGCATCCCAACGTGATCTGCAGTTGCTCGATCCATCCCCCGCGCGCTCGCACTGGCTCCACGCCAGAAATTCCCACCTCCTACGACGATGGCAAGCTCGACGCCTGTTGCCTCTTTTGCCTCCCTAATTTCCCGCGCGATACGCTCGACGATTTCAGGGGAAATATTGTCATGACTCCCCACTTCTCGGAGTGCTTCTCCGCTTAGTTTTAGGACGACTCTCTTAAAATTGCGGATCTCGGATAACTCACTCATGCCTGCTCTGGAAGTATCAAAGCAGTGAGCTCATTTCTGATAAAGCCTAAAGGACTCAGGACAGACTTTTCATGAGTTTAAGAGACACAAAAACCGCCACGAACTTCAGTCCGTGACGGTTTTTCAAAAAGAAGATTGAGAAGATCTACGTCTTAGACGCCAACCTTCATCTTACCACCGAAGACTGCGTTGTCTCCAAGTGCTTCCTCGATACGAAGAAGCTGGTTGTATTTCGCGATCCGGTCAGAACGGCTCATGGAACCAGTCTTGATCTGTCCTGCATTTGTCGCGACTGCGAGGTGAGCGATGGTGCTGTCCTCAGTCTCGCCCGAACGGTGAGAGATGACGGCGGTGTAGCTATTTTCCTTCGCGAGTTCAACCGCGTCGAAAGTCTCGGTAAGAGAACCAATCTGATTCACCTTCACGAGGATGGAGTTTGCGACGCCGAGGTCGATTCCCTTGGCAAGGAAATCAACATTAGTCACGAAGAGATCATCACCAACGAGCTGAGTGTTGTGGCCGATGGCATCAGTAAGAGCTTTCCAGCCATCCCAGTCATTCTCATCACATCCGTCCTCGATGGAGAGGATAGGATACTTCGCACGAAGCTCAGCGTAGAAGGAAACCATGTCAGCAGAGCTGCGCACGGTGCCATCAGACTTGTGGAAAACGTAAGCACCTTTATCACGGTCGAAGAACTCAGAAGAAGCAACGTCGAGAGCGAAGGCAATGTCCTCACCTACTTTATAACCTGCCTTTTCAACAGCGAGGCAGATGGTATCGAGAGCATCTTCAGTGGAATCAAGCTTAGGAGCGAAACCACCCTCATCACCAACTGCGGTGGAAAGACCACGGTCGTGAAGAACGGACTTCAAGGAGTGGAAGACCTCAGCTCCGTAACGCAGAGACTCACGGAAAGTCGGCGCGCCCACAGGCATGATCATGAACTCTTGGAAATCAATCGGAGCATCTGAGTGAGAGCCACCATTGATGATGTTCATCATCGGGACAGGAAGGACCTTAGAGTTTGGTCCGCCGAGATATTTATAGAGAGGAAGCTCAACTGCGGAAGCGGCAGCACGAGCGACGGCCATAGAAACACCAAGAACGGAGTTCGCGCCGAGCACAGACTTATTTTTAGTGCCGTCAAGAGCGAGCATAGCGTTATCAACGCTGGCCTGGCTTGTCGCATCAGTGCCAGCGAGTGCTGGGGCGATCTTGTCGTTGATATTAGTGACTGCGCCGAGCACACCTTTTCCAAGGTAACGTGACTTGTCGCCATCGCGCAGTTCCCAAGCTTCGTGTTCGCCAGTACTTGCACCGCTAGGCACAGCAGCGCGCCCGAAAGCTCCGCCTTCAAGGGTGACGTCAACTTCGACAGTGGGATTACCACGAGAATCAATAATCTCACGGCCACGGATGGATTGGATGTTTGTCTTAGACATGGGTTTGGGTGATTTGGTTAAAAGTTTTTGGGTCAGGAATCTTAGATAGCCTCAATGCTTTTCACGGTGACAGTGATGAGCTTCTCAGTCTCAGGGTCATGGATTTCAGCCGTTTCACCGACTGCTTTACCGAGAAGAGCTTGCCCCATCTGAGAAAGGTAGGAGAGAACCTGCTTCTCAGGGTCTGCATCCCAAGCACCCAAGACGGTATAATCATGATCGCTACCATCCTCAAAGGTCAGCACAATCTTGGTGCCGATATTGACAGCTGAGGTGTCAGCTCCGGTGAATTCAGTAGGACGAGCTCGCTCAAGGTCACGCTCAAGCTCATTTTTCCGGGTGTTGAGCACATTCTGCATCTGCTTGGCTGCGTGATACTCGAAGTTCTCTCGAAGATCACCGTAGGAACGGGCAATCGAAATATCTTTCACGTTCGCAGGGATACGGTTGTTAACGAGATCTTCGTATTCAGCCTTACGGCGATCCAAGCTTTCCCAAGAGACCAGAAGGGTTTCATCTTTTCCACCTTTCGCTTCTCCAGTGACCATATCCTGAGTCTCAGGATATGCCTTGATAACACGGGCCATAAGAGACTTACGATCAAGATCCGGGAACGCAGGAGAGGAAAGAAGCTTCCGCGCGAAGTTCCGCACGTCATTGATTTCTTCATTACTGAGGAGATCAGGAATGAGTGCCTTATCATCCATGAGAAGGTTTGCCAGACGTCCCGCCTTTCGAGGACCATCATCCATGGAGTCTTGCTCCAAGACGGTCAAAATCACGGAACCAACGGCACCGGTGAAGACATTCTCAGCCGCCTTCTTCCGCTCACGGCAAATCCATGCCAAAGCATCGGGTCCAAGAACGTGACGTGACACAGCCACTCGGATGTGCTCTTCAAATTTTTCAGTCTCTTCCTTTTCAAGGAGGAGTTTAGCAATCTCAGAAACGCCTCGTGCACTGATACGATCAAAGACACGAAGAATTTGAGGCACCCAGTCATCACCAAAAGCCAAGGGGAAGGCTTCTAAAATTCGCTTCAAACGTGCAGCTGCAACTTGATTCAGATCTTCAGCTAGGGTGCCTTCGGCAACCTGGAGGATTTCAGAAATTCGGGGTGCTCCCTCTGCAATATCATCTTCACGCTTCGTTTCCGCGGCAATCTCATCACGTAGTGCGACAAGTTCAAGAGCATGGGATGGGGAAAGTTTCAGGAGCTTCAACGCCGCATCACTCGCGATGTGGAAGGCTTTCTGAAGAAGGCCGTCTACGGAGGCAACAAGTGGGGCCTCCCGCTGAATGGCATCAAACGCTTTCACTCGAGCGCGCGGGCTGCGTGCTTGATCGAGATCTTCTACCAGAGCTTCACCAGGACTTGCTGATTCATCGCGTAGGACGAGGGGGTCCGTGCGCTTCGTAGGGACTGAGACGGCTTTGCTTTCACGCAGCGCTTTTTTTGTCTTTTCCCACCATTTCTTATAAATTTTCTCTTCGATGACGCTGCCTATGAGCTCGGCATCGAATTGATCAAGAGTCATCTTGCCACCAGCGCGTGAACGAAGGACACGAGCCACCAGCTCCACGGGATCCTTCTCTGCAAGCTCTTTCAGCTCGTCAAGCTGGCTCACCTTCTGCGCTCTGAGATCATCATCCTCAAGGGCTTCGGTCTTTTCGAGGGCAAGCTTAAGTCCCATGACCTTATTTTTCTCTTTTTCGAAATCGATCGTCACCTTCCCGGTGAAAAGATCCCACTCCTTAACCAGTCCACCACCATAACCTTTGTGCATCCGGTATTTTCCGGGAGCAATTGTTGAGAGTTTTTCTCCAACGGCTTCGGTGATCCGGCCAGCTTCCACTAACTTCGCAACATCAGGATGCATGGCGAAAGCATGTTCACAGCGGTGAGGGAATGCAAGGATTAGTCGGAAGAAGACTTAAAATACAATCCCATAGAATAGCTCAACCACAAATCCCGTCAATGTGAATTGAGCGTCGATGTCTTCAATAAAGCTCGTAGGCAATCATGAATCAATAGCATACACGCTGCCCCACCAACGTTACTTCGCTAGGTAAAGGACTGCTAGAGAATCACTTTGCAGAGGGCTCAGCAAAGCGGAGTTTAATGACGGTTCCAGATTTATCCAAGACCGCTACCTCCTTTGAGCCAGCCTCCCCTTCCAGCCCCTCGACCATCGGACCTGGCACTTCGACCACGGGCTGACGCTCTCCTTTCTCATTCATGAGATTAAACGCCATGGCTAGAACTTCAGACTGAGTCGGAGCTTCTGGCTGAGCCACGATAACCGGCGCAGGACTACTCTGCCCCAAATACCACCCTGACCCCATCCCTACGCCTAACATAATGGCGGCTGCGGCTGCGGTGCTCCGCCAAGACAGACCAATCGGAGAGCCGGAGGAAATAAGAGTAACTTCAGTGATAGGAGTAACTTCTCCGGCAGCGAGCTGATCGATCAGCGCTTCACATTTCGCTCGCCCTTGATCACTGAGACCACGAGGAACCAGCTCTTCGAGAGACGCTTCAAGCTTTTGTAGTGATTTATCCATGACGATTTTTTTTGAGATAGTTGAGTTTTTTCTGCAGCTGCTCGAGTGCATAGCGATAGCGCGAGGCTGCTGTATTATTTGAAATTTTTAAGAGGTCCGCGATTTCGGCAAAGGTGAGGCCACTCCAAATCTTAAGAACAAGGACCTCGCGAAGTTTTTCAGGTAGCCCCTCCACCTCACGGCGGAGTATCTGAGCTTCTTCGGTATCTTCGGCAGCAGGATCGAGCCACTCTTCCTGATGAGATTGAAATTCGACGATCTTTTGATCCCGTTTTTCCTGACGCCCTTTTTTCCGGCCGTGATCGAGTCCGATGTATCTCAGAACGGAAAATGCGAGAGGGAGATCGGGAGGCACGTGGTCACGCTCCTCTTGGTAACGCCAGAGTTTAATTAGGGCATCTTGAAGGACATCTTCAGCTTGTTGGAGATTTTCGCAACGCTGTCTCGCATAAGCAAGGAGTCGGCTGGCATTTTCATCGAGCCAGTCTTTCCAAGCCGCGCTGAGTTGATGACACTTTGCAGACATTCAATGAGATAATGCCTATGGGAGAGTTCTTTGTCTGTGCCTAAGCAAAAAAAAACTCATTTTATGATCATGGATCATGCGAGCCGTCGGTGACCATGCTTCGAGTTCAGAGCCGCACAGTCCGGGCATTCAGAAATTTTGACCCGAGAGGACTCCGCGTAGACCTTCCCGCAGACGTGACACTCGCGATACCGTTTAGCCAGGCGCCGACGACCACGTCGCTCACCCCACCTTGACCAAAGCCAATCAAGTGCAATCCAGAGGAAGAAAAACAGAACAATTGACAGAAGAAATTCGCTTAAAGACAAGGTCATTGAGCACCTCCTGAAGAATTTGATTCTGAAGCATTCCGATTCACTGCCGTGCCCACAATTTTCCACCACCGCTGTTTTCTAGTGTCGGTATTCTGTGGAAACGGTGCCCTCTCCAGAGCCTCCTTGAGGTCGATTGTTTGGGGATCATCCCGCCCTTCAAGTTCAATGCAGGAAAAGACCAAACCTCTTGCATCGAGACCGATATAAAAACCCCAAGTATCTCCCTCGGTAATGAGCCCCTTTGCCTGATCCAGAGGAACAGCAAAATCAAGCCAAGTCTGACCAAGAGCTTCAAACTCCACCCACCACTGGGCTGCTTTTTCCACCTCGACGAGGGAGGAACTAGATACCGGAACTTCTACTGGCGGAAGCAAGATCAAGCCGCCGGCGAGATTACTACCTGCGACGAGCTTTTCCTCCCGCTTCACTGGAATGAGCTCCGGCGCATAAAGTGCCGGAGTGAGGATTCCAAGTGAGCGATCCATCTCAGCCTGAAGCCGGGTATCATCGCTTACTGGCCAAGGCTCGACATACGGCGCTTCACGCTCAATCAGCTGGGAAAGCCAACGGTTTTGCGGAAGATCCAGATTCATTAAAACGACAGCCTTCCCCTGCTCTACGGTCTCTGGCTTTTCAGGGAGCGAAATCCGAACGTAGGCAAAAAGTGATCCCACTAGTAAGGCCGCGATAGAGAAGGCAAATACGTATCTCAAGAACGCGCCATGCCTACGCCTCCAGTCGAAAGAGATCCCAGCTTGCCGATCTTTGACTAATTTCCGCCCTGTCAGAATCATGGCTTATCTCCGTCTTTACGAGTGCTCACGACACGAAAATAACGCAGCCCGAGGCGAGTCACTAAATCCGTCAACTCTTGCTCGACTCCCAGCGATATTCGCTCATCACATTGCACCGTGACATTCGAGGTACTTTTAGAGTCTACAGCCTGCTGAATGGCAACCTCTAACTGATCCCGCCCTACTTTCTCTTTTCCCACATAAAAGACTGGTTCATCCCGCCCTTGGCGAACTGTCACAAGGACAAGTTTTTCCTCCGCAATCCGAACTCCCCGGAATTCTGAAGGAGGAAGCTGGACTTCGACCAAACTCTCACGTGCAACCACTCCCGTCAGCATGACAAGGGCGAGCAGTAAAAGAACAAAATCAAATCCAGGGGTGACAAAGATCAGTCCTGGCCGCTCGGGAAGAGTCGATTCCAGCTTCATGCTTAACCCTTCTTCCCTTGCTCTACTTTTTCACGAGCCTCGACTTCCTCACGAAAGGAAACAATGCGGTCTTCCTGCTGACTATCACAGACGATGTTGACCGTTTCAATGCCAGTGCGCTCGAGCCGATGCATGAGTTGACGCGCTTTTCCATAGAGGTAGAGATACATCACATAAGCTGGAATGGCGACAGCCAAGCCCACAGCGGTCGAGGCCAGACTCCGAAACATCCCACTCGCGAGCGCTGTCTGAGCAAGATCTTCCCCCGCTCCAGCGATTTCCACAAAACTTTCGATGAGCCCGAGCACAGTCCCGAACATTCCAAGCATGGGCGCAATCATGGCCACGCCGATGAGAACCCGAAGCCCTCTTTCAATCCGGGGAACCTCCAGCTGACCAGCCTCCTGAGCAATCTCTCTTAGATTCGTACGAGCAAGGGAGTGGCGCATGAGCACAGCATGAACGATTCGGGCCTCAGGACCACGAGCGCGGGAGGATTCATGCAGCGCTTCCGCATAAGCTTTTTTCCTTACGTGATTCGCAACACCGAGGAGTAAATCCGCAACCCGGCCACGGGCGTGCTGGAAAAACACCATCCTTTCGACCACAACTGCTAATGCGATAAAGCCTAACACTCCCTGCAACCAGAGAACCAAGTCCCCGGTATTAGTAAAAGTGCGCAGATATTCCATCTGCAGGGATTATAGAAGCATTCGCACCCGAATCCAGCTTTTCCCTACATTTCAAGGAAAAAGCTTCCTCTTTTTAAGAAAGGCGAAGCATTTTTAAGATGATTTTCTGAGATAACTGGGCTCTGGGTAGCGGGCATTCACCCTCTTGGCATCGTAGCCCCTCGTCCGGTCGTTTTTAAATCGCTGGTACACCTTCTTCCGGTAGTCATCCTTCACAGGAGCTTCGCTACGATAGGCATCTTTAACTAAGCCGATCTTTGAAAAAGGAATGGGGACAAAATTTTTCATCGGCTTAAAGGAAGAACGTAGAGAAAAATCGAGCACTTTCGGATCATTGAAAGCACGGAGTTTGATCTCCTTGGGCGTATTGAAGACACCGGTTTTAGGCAGATCCTGCGGGGTCCCTTTCTTTTTACCCTCCATTCCAAAGACCGTCCCATCACTGCCATGGATGTGAAACGCGCTTTTGACATCATAGGCATAATTCCGATCCACACGACAAAAGGTCTGCGCCCACGGGTTCGTCCTGATGAATTTCCCCAGCTCAGGATACTCTTCTTTCCAGGGGGATTTCTCCCAAAACTTTGGCCCTATTTTTCGCTCTGCGATGTAAAGGTAATCCCCCTTATCTCCCTGGCGGAAATCCTTCCCGAAACGCTCGAGCGTTTTCCATGACTTCTCGATATCAGCCTCTTTCGTGGGCTTCTTACTGGTCCACCAGAAAAGCGGTACCTCCATCGCGATGTTATTTTCAAGCGTATTCGCTGGGCCGTGGAACTGCCCTGCACAGCGGCCTGTGCGGTAAAACACGTTTCCAAAAATGTTCAAACCCGCTCCACCATCGTCATTCCGAAATGGACTAATCGGATGGCCACCTGGCTCTAGGAGGTGATGCACAAAGTTATAACGGATGACATTTCCCATCGTCCACCACTGAGCCCCCGTGTAGCCGACATTAAAATCCCCCATTTCATAACCGATGTGGTAAAATTCGTTAAACTCCATGAGGAGATCGACCGCCGAAAATGAAACCGCTCCGTTCATCTCATAGAGTAAATTATGAGCAAATCGGATCCCGACACCAGTCAACCGCACGACCCCGTATCCGCGGCGGCGGCAATGGTGAATTTCATTATTGGTAGCGAAATTATAACAGCGCTCTAGCGACGCCAGATTACCGCCCGATATTGTGAAAGCATTCTCGAGATCATGAAAATCACATCCTGAAATTCCATTGTGATGACCTCCTTTTATTTCCGCCCCTCGACGAACTCCATTTCTCACAGTCGAGTCTGCGAGAAGATTATGGTGTCCTCCGTCAATTTCGAAAGCGACATCACCCGTATTTTCTAAAATAAAATTTCTAAATGTAAGATACGCCGTATTCCTCAGTGAAATTAAGGCTCTCCCCCCCGGCACAGTCAAAGTAGAATCCTTTCCAAATCCTGGGATGGGCCAGATAAAAAGAGCTTTCGAAGACTCATCGAAATACCACTCCCCTGGCTCATCAAGCTCACTGAGAACGTTCACCAGTTTCACTCTGCGGGGCAAACTTTTGATCCCATTCTTAATTCCATAACGCGTGTGACGCAGCAGCTGCACAGCTTGCCTATCAATGGCACCGACAGTTTCATTCTGGAAATACCAATCGTTATGGAGATAGCCTTGAACCTGCATTTTTCCGGTGCGCTCAAATTCAGCAGCAACCATCGGCGAAAGTTTCTTATTAAAAGTAAACTTCCCCCCGCTAGGGTTTTCGACTGAATACGCAGGAGGCTTAACGCCAGGCTTCAGATGCCTCGTTGAAGGTCCCTCATCAAGGATTTCATCAATTTCAAGGTAACCTCGGTTCGGCCATTGGGCCAGCTGTAGCAAGTGACCATCCATTGATACTACAGGCTGCCGCCGAGCCTCGGTAAAAGCGGCCTGCTCTGGATATTGGCCTAAATCAAAGGCGTAAACTTCACCTCGAGCATCAGGATTTAATAAGTCGAGTGCAGCTGGGAAAGTTACCTTTCTGAGCTGCCTAACATCCAGAGGAGTCCCTCCACTCAGAATCACTTCCCCCTGCTTCAGACCACGCCAGACGATCGGACTCTCCTCCGTCCCAGAATCTCGCCGATCAAAAGAAAGTGGCTCGGAGAACAGATAATTCCCACCAGCAACCAGAACCTCAATCCCTCCGGGAGGTAAGCCTGGGCCATCGATCAATTCACGAATGTGATCGCGAGCCGCAGTCAGGGTTTTGAAGGGCTTGACCTGACTACCGTCATTCTCATCCCCTCCTGTCTTGCCGGACACATAAAGCTTCAGCCCAGCTTTTTTCAAAGGTGCCAGCGCCCCCTCAGTAAAGCGCTCATTGTATGATTCAGCCGCATATGCAGGCAAATCATCAGAAGCACCCCCCATCGAAATCAAGGCCCCACAAAGAGAGATTATCTTACATTTCACCGCATTTAATCTACAGAGGATATCAGTCAGCATTACGCTCTCAAATACGGCGCGTCCCTCTCTATTTTCACAAAAAAATCCCAGCAAATTGACTGATATATAGTCCCTGAACTGAATCAAAGAATCTCGCTCATCAGATCTGCACTTGAGATCACTGGAAAGCTATCGCATGGAAGGGCCATGAAGACTCCCGCACACCTTGCTGCTGCCGATCCTAACTTACTGGAAATTCTGGCTGCCGAATATGGCACGCCATTTTGGATCTGGGACAGTGAAGTTCTCAGAGCCCGGATCAATGCCGTAGTCGCAACCACAGACAGCCCAAATGTGCAGGCGCGATTCGCAATGAAAGCCTCTCCAGCAACGAAAATTCTCCAAGAGATGAAAGCTGCTGGAGTCTGGATCGACTCCGTATCTGGAAACGAGGTGCTGCGGGCGAGACACGCTGGCTACGCTGGCGGAACGACCCCTCCAGAAATCTGCTTCACTGCTGACGTCTTTCGCGACAACGCTCTCCAGACCGTATTGGAGGAAAATGTCCTCCCAAATGTCGGCTCACCCGGAATGGTTTCAGATCTCCAGAAGGCGGGCTATTCCGGCCCGATTTCTCTCAGAGTCAACCCCGGCTTCGGACACGGTCATGTGAACGAATGTGATACTGGAGGCCCCAGCTCAAAGCACGGAGTCTGGATCACCGAAGCGAAAGCCGTCCTAGCCGCAGCCGAAGCTGCCGGCATGACCATCACAATGCTTCATGCCCACATCGGTAGTGGTCCCCAGTTCGATGAACTTCACGAGAATCTGTCTCGACTCACAGATGAATTCGCCGAAATTGTGCCACTTTTCAAAAACCTGGAAGGCGTCTCTCTAGGCGGCGGTATCCCTCACGATTACAAAGATCCAGATGCCGATATCCCAGTTGAGAGATTGCGTGACCTCTTCGCCAACTCGCAGCAAAAACTAAGTAAAATCGCAGGTCGCGAACTTCGGCTTGAGATCGAGCCTGGACGTTTCTACGTCGCTCCTGCCGCCGTGCTTGTCACCCGTGTAACCGACGTCAAACGCACCGAGACAAATGAAAAAGGCCCAGGAGTCACCTTCGCGATGGTGGATGCGGGCTTTGTCGACCTCGCCCGCCCCGCCATGTATGGCTCCTATCACCGGATCACCCTACCCGCTGCAAGCCGGCGAGAGAACGCTCCCGTAGTGGTAGCAGGTCCACTCTGTGAAAGTGGCGACGTTTTTACCCGTGATGATTCTGAAATGCTCCAACCTCGTGACCTCCCGATGCCTCAAACAGGTGACCTCATGGTGCTCCATGACGGTGGAGCTTACGGATACTCCATGGCTTCGAACTACAACTCTCTCGGGCGCGCCCCTCAACTCTGGCACGAAGATGGCGAAGTGACCCCATTCACTCGTCGAGAAACTATCGAAGACATCTTACGCCTAGAGATTTAAGAAAACCGTATATTCCTATCTTCTATTCCATCGAGTAGGCGGCGAGATCATTCAAAATCCTTAGGACCTCACGAAATAGGGCGCAAAAAAAACAGTGGCAACTGCTCTCAATACACCAGTGAGAGCGGGTGTATTTCTGGGGGGTGCTCAACCTTCACTGTCTTCATGAAGAGTTCACCGGACTTCACCCCGCAAACGATACAGATGAAGGCCATGAAAATGATCTCACCGAAGTGATGTCTGGAGTGAGTATCCTTTCTGGTATCTTTGAGCCCTCCAAAGGCTTCGGAATTTTTAGGAAAGCCGCAGGAGTAGTCGATTTCAGAGGCCCCCTCACAGCAGACACCTTGCCGTCCACCTAATGGCTCCCTCTGCCGGGCGCACAAAAAAAGGCGGACCAAAAGGCCCGCCTTTAAATAAAATTTCTAAAAATCGAAAAAGCAAAGTCTATGCCAGAGAGCTGAGAAGCTCCTGAATCTGACCCTGTGTCACTTGAGCACCGACGATCTGCTCTTTCACTTCTCCATCCTTGAAGAAAAGAAGCGTCGGAATAGAGCGCACATTATACTTCGCCGCGAGAGCTTGCCCATCGTCAAGATTGCACTTTCCTACTTTTGCCGTGTCGCCTACTTCCTCAGCAACTTTGTCGATGATCGGTCCAATCATTTTACAAGGACCACACCATTCAGCCCAAAAATCAACCAACACAGGTACATCAGAATTGAGAACTTCCGCGTCGAAATTCTCTTCGGTAATCGTTAATGCCATGAGCTGACTATGTACGTAAAAAGGGCGGCGTCAAGGGCCACCCTTTTGAAGTTTATCCCGCCGTTACAGCGGGATAAAATATCGAAACAATCTCGATCGGCCTAAGCTCCTAAGCCATTGGAAAGGAACTGAATCACGGCCAAAACCGCGCCGAGAACAAAAAGAATAATTGCTAGAGGCATAATAATAAATTCAGTAATGGTTTAGAATAACTCACTAATCTCGGACTTCTGAGTCCAAGTCATGAGCGCAACAGCGAGGGCCGCAAGAGCCAAAACGAAAGCTAAGATCGAAAGGATTGTGGGAATAGTATCGCTCTCTTCCTCTTCATCATCGACAGCCATGGTGCCGAAACTAGTCGCTCCACCAACAGTAGGCGCGGTCGGAGCACCAAGCTGCTGTGTGTTCTGAAGGTTCACGGTCGCCTGAGGTAGAGCCTGAGTTGCTCCACTATCAGTAAGTGCAGGAGCAGTCGCAGGAGGTGCCGTTGTCGTAAGTGGGACCGTCGCCGGGCCGCCGGTAGGTGCCGGAGCTGGAGCTGCACCAGGTGCGCTCGGAGCACCAGGAGTGCGCAGTGCGATGGTAGGTGCAGGAGCAGCGGCGCCCGGAGCAGCCGGTGCCGCCGCAGTCTTGAGAGGCACGGTAGGAGCTGGGGCTGGAGCCGGAGATGGAGGAGCTATTCCTCCATCAGACACAGGCACTGTAGGAGCGGCAGCGGTCGTCGTTCCCGGAGGCGCTGCAGAAGTCGTCATCGGCGGCGGTGGAGCCGGTGAGCGAGGAGTCTGCGGATCTGCCTTGAGAGAAACTCGTACGGTTTCCTTTTTAATCGGCACTGCGGAAGTGCGCTTCATTGGTGCCGGTGGCTTAGGCGGCTGTTTTTCGTCGCTCATAAATGTGTTGTGATCGGAATTAAGATGTTTCGAAGCCTTTTAGGACCTCCTTTTGGAAAGTTAACTAAATAGAATACTACCCTGTCAAACACCTGTTTCGAGAAAGTGCATTCAAATTCAAAGATTGAGTCACAAAAAGAATTGCCCTCATTCCAAATTCCTGATTGTTTCGCCGCGTCGCCGGAGTGGTGGAATTGGTAGACACGCTGGATTTAGGATCCAGTGCCTTTGGGCGTGCAGGTTCGACCCCTGTCTCCGGTACTTTTCTTGTTCCAATCCTAGCTGAATCGTCCTAGTTTACATTCATGGACGAATTAAAAGAAAAGCTAGCCGCCCTTGGACTACCTACTGAGCAGATTGACAGTGTTCTTGAAACAGTTCTTGGGTATTTAAAAGATCAACTTCCTGAAGGAATGAGCGGTATTGTGGATTCACTCATTGCAGGTGAAGCACCTGACCTCGGTGAACTTGGTGGTGTTGATGACATCATGAATAAGGCCAAGGGCCTATTCGGAGGTTAATTACTAAATAATTCCTCATAGAGTATCATTGCTCAACATTCCCGTTTTGGTCGCTACCGAGACGGGAATTTTTTATCCCACATTGATAAACTGAACGATACATCGCTACTGTTTCGATAGTATACTCCCCATACGCGTATGACCCGTCTCATTCACTTAGTCTGTAGCTTAGCTATCCCCCTGTCTCTGTCAGCGAAACCTCCCGAGATTGATTTTTCTCGTGATATTCGCCCTATCCTCAATGCCAATTGCACTGGATGCCAGGGTGGAGTGATGAAACAGGGAGATGTTTCATTTCTATATCGAGAACAAGTGCTAGCGAAGGGTAAGTCTGGTAAAGCGACAGTGATCCCGTTTGATCCTGACAATTCTGAGATGATGTATCGCATCACAACAGATAATCCAGACGACATCATGCCACAGCCTAAACACGGGCCTCCTCTAAAGAAAAAGGAGATCGCTCTCATTCGGCAATGGATCGAGGAAGGAGCTAAGTGGAATAATCATTGGTCATTTGAAAAACCTGAGCGTCAGCCTGTCCCTGAAGTAAAAACAAAGGAATGGCCTAAGAGCGACATCGATCGCTTTCTCCTTGCACGCATGGAGAAGGAAGGGCTTTCACCCGCTCGCCCTGCGAAGCCGGGACGGCTGCTTCGTCGCCTTCATCTTGATTTAACTGGCGTCCCTCCTTCGGTAGAAGAGCTGGATCAATTCTCAGTAAAATACACAGCGGATCCTGATCAAGCAGTGAGCGAGACGATCAATCAACTCCTAGGCCAAGATGCCTATGGTGAAAAGTGGGCCAGTCAGTGGCTCGATCTCGCACGCTATGCAGATTCTGAAGGCCTAGGTGCGGATCGCCGCTGGCTGACCTGGCCCTATCGTGATTGGGTGATTCGCGCCTTAAATCAGGATATGCCTTATCAAGATTTCCTGACGAAGCAGCTTGCTGGAGACCTCCTCCCTGAAAAATCTTTCGATGATCTGATCGCGACAAATTTCCACCGTCTCACTCAACAGAATCAGGAAGGCGGCACGGATAATGAAGAATTTCGGACCATGGCAGTCATGGATCGCACCACCACGACTTGGGAGGCCCTTCAGGGGATCACCTTTGGCTGCGTTCAATGCCATGACCATCCCTACGATCCTATCCGGCATGATGAATATTATCAGTTCCTAGCCTTCTTTAATTCCACCCGCGATAAGGACCTCGCCAGCCATCACCCTGTGCTACGAGTCCCTCATCAACAAAAAGATTACCCGAAAGCACTCGAACTTCTGGAAACTATCAAAAGCCTGCAGACGAAAATCTTTAACGATGGCCAAGGCCTAGTGAAGTCATCCGCTTGGCAAAAAATCACCGAAATGACAGTGAAGTCGCATCGCGTGGCCTCCACCACTCGGATGAAAGATGGCTACCTCGAGTTTTTAGCAGATGGAACGATCCCTAACAACACGACATTCAGTCTTACCATTCCTAAGCCGGCAGATTTGGACCGACTCACCGCCATTCGTATCCATACCCTTCCCCTTGATCTTGAAAAAGCTCGCCACTCAGGCCTTCTCGGAGCCGTTCTCTCTCAGATTCAACTTAAGGCAACCCTGCCTGGCGCTGAGGAGAGCATGGAGATTCCTCTGCGCCATCTCATCAGCGATGATACTAATAGTTACTTCGATCCACAGAACTCGCTGAAGGAGAAAAAAGGAGGTCACGGATGGGGCGCATATACACACCAGTATCACCCCCGCTCTTGCGTAGTCGTTCTCAAAGATGCTCTGGAACTTCCAGAAGGCACAAAGTTACACCTCACCCTCCGTCAGAAGGCAGCCGCTCCAACCGGGCCCATGGCGATCAAGCGAGGCCGACTTGAATTCACAGATGATCCAGCCTACGCTGCATGGCTCGATCAAGAAGCCCCCACCTTCAAAAAACTTCG
>CALGMJ010000166.1 GCA_937958875.1 uncultured Verrucomicrobiales bacterium
GATAACGGAATCAAGAAGAACCCCCAGTATAATAAACAATATCGAATCATAGGTTCGCACATACTTTCAACGTGACCAAGGCTGTCAAGATCGCACGGCAAAAACGAGAGTTTGGTGCCATTCGTGCCATGGTGCCATTCATGCCAAGAAAAAAGTATATTAATGATTTAGTGGGCTTTGATGGCATCCTGTCCTGTGGCTGCATTTCAATGAACTGTGTCGCCAGGGAAGGCTTCGGGAAAAGAGGATGGACAGCGTAAGCCTTAGAGTCATTATTATGACTTACATGATGAGAAGGATTCTTGCTTGGATGATGTTTGCGATATTAGGATCGGTTGCCATTGCGGAGGAGACGGATGAGCGGGTGTGGACGGCGAAAATGGGATCAAAAGTGACTGCTAGGGCAGTGAGCTTCGATGGGGAAATAGTGGCGCTAGTCACGAGTGCCGGGAAAGAGATTCAGCTAAAGATTGGGAAGCTGAGTGAACCGGATCAAAAGTTTCTGCGCGACCACTTTCAGCAAGGTGGCGCTGACTCAGATGAGACTGTTCCAGTAGATTTACCGATTGAGACTGGCAAGACACTCGGACCGATTCAAGCAGATGAGGATTCGTCGTATTTCATTTATGTGCCGGAGAATCTTATCCCTGGAGGCCGTGCTCCTATTCTCTTTGTGACCTGGTCGGGCGGCTCGAATATAAATAGTGTAGATAATTTCAAGAAAGCAGCGGATCTTTTAGGGATTGCTCTGGGAGCTTCTAAGGAGTCTAAGAATGGGAAGGGTCGGTTGCCGATTAATGCAAAACACTCAAAAGACTGTCTGTCGCATATCCGTGAGACTCTGCCGATTGATACCAAGCGAACAGTTTTCGCCGGAAATTCCGGAGGGTCGGTGGTCGCTTGGCGAAATGCGATCTATAATCCTTCAGTCGGATGCATTCCCTTTAATGGTTACTTGCCGGAAGAATTCAAAAAGCCCGCGAAAGGTCGGTTTTTCTATGTCTGTGGCGGGGCGAAGGATTACAATCGCTATCTATCAGCTTACGCCGCGAAAACAATGAGCAAAGAATCGACTCATCGTTTTCACCCGGGTGGTCACGTGGGATCTGGCCCGGGGCCTGCCTCAGACGGCCTGATCTGGGTTTATACCCGTCACCTCTACGACAAGCGTGCCGAATTCCCTGATGAAATTAGGCTCATCGAAGGTCGTCTTTTGAAGTGGTTGAAGCAGGAATTTGTGGAAAACCCTCATGAAGCTTACTATTGGACCGACCATTTACTAAATACCTGTGAAGTGACAGGCTCGTTCCGAGGGCAAATCGAAGAACTACACCGGACTTTAAGCGAAAATGCGAATGCGGTTCGTTATTTGGAGGCTCGAAAAGCTCTGGTCGCCTTTTCGGCCAAACAGTTTGCAGATTTGGGCAAAGATGGCGGATCAAAATTTGAACACACGACGTCAAAAATCGAAAAAGCAGCCTCTCGTCTCAAAGAGAAATATGCCGGGGTACCTGGTCTGGATGCGGTGTTGGAAGATTTAGGTCAGCCGACAAAGCGTTAGTCTCCGTGCGGCGAGCACGAAGACGTGGACGACTCAGCTTAACTCATTTTTTCGCCCCCAGGAGGCCGACTTTATATCCCGCCTCCTTCAATTTTTTCGTCGCTCTACGGTTCAAGATGAGCAGGAGGAGTAGATCGACCAAGGGGATAAGCATCCCGAGAAGGTAGACGATGGCGAAACCAGTGCCATGCAAGACCTTCGCTAAGCGAAATACAGAGACGAGAATGTAGATCCCGATGCCGATCACCCCAACTGCAAATATGGCGGCTCCTGTCGAAGATTTGGGTAGTAGCAAACTTAGGCCAACTGCCGAGAGATATAGAAGAAGTGCGTAGTTGACGTGGCGCTGACCAGAAGCGAGCGAGGAAAGGTCTGCGGTCTGATTTATTCCGGCAGGAGAGCCAGGATCTGAAGTTGGAGGACTGTAGGGGTTTTGCATCTGTTGAAACGATTGATCGGATGTCGAGGTGGTAAATTTTTGGGTGAATGATCGCAAGAGATTTTCTCTTTAAGTAGAGCCTGACAGAAAATTTGTGTTTTTGGTCGTCTATGACCAAGAAAACGAATGAAGAAAAAACAGACAGAAGCTGATCAGGCATTGAATGCCTTTTTTGAGCAATTTATCGCGAAACAGAAGGCTCAGGGAGCGAATTCCAGTGAGCTAGAAATGGAGGGGCACTCCCTGATCAAGGGGCTCATGAAGCGCTTTTATGAAAGTGCCCTCCAAGGCGAGATGGCCGAGCATCTTGGCTACTCTAAAGGGGAGACCAAGCAGGCAGGCGAGAATAACCGTCGCAATGGAACGAGCCGTAAAACGCTCATCAGCGAGCATGGTGAGATCGAAATTGAGGTGCCTCGAGATCGAGAGAGCCAATTTGAGCCACAGCTCGTCGCTAAGCACCAGCGCCGCTTGCCTGGCTTTGATGAGAAAGTGCTCTACCTGTATGGGCAAGGCACTAGCCAACGAGACATTCAAGCTCAGCTTGAAGAGTTTTACGGGGTCGAAATCAGCCAGGAGCTTATCAGTACCGTCACCGATGCCATCTTGGAAGACGTCACGGCGTGGCGGAACCGTCCCTTGAATTCAGTTTACCCTATCGTCTATCTGGATGCTCTGGTGACCAAGGTCCACGGAGATGGAGGGGTGAGCAACCGCGCCGTCTATGTCGCTCTTGGTGTCAATCTTGAAGGCAAAAAGGAAGTCCTTGGGCTCTGGCTTGGTGAAAATGAAGGATCGAAGTTTTGGTTACGAGTTCTCACGGAGCTTAAAAACCGAGGCCTTGAGGACATCCTCATTGCCTGTGTTGATGGACTCAGTGGCTTTGCTGAGGCGATCAATACGGCCTATCCAAAAACTGAAGTGCAGAGCTGTATCGTCCACGCGGTACGAAATTCGCTAAAGTTTGTCAGCTGGAAAGAACGTAAAGAAGTGGCAGCCGATCTGCGCAAAATTTACCAAAGTGCGACTCGTGATTTGGCGGAAAAAGAACTCTCGAATTTTCGAGCCAAATGGGACTCGAAACATCCCATTATCGGTGAACAATGGGAGCGCAACTGGGAGAAGCTCAGTGTGCTTTACTCCTATCCCAAGGAAATCCGTCGGGCGATCTATACGACCAACGCGATCGAGAGCCTTAATCACAGTCTTCGCAAAGTGCTCAAGAACAAGAGGCCTTTCCTTCGGAAGACGCATTGATGAAAGTGCTTTACCTCTCAATTGGACGAGCGGAGAAGAAATGGACCAAGCCGATCCGCAACTGGGGCCCGGCACTGGCGCACTTTGCCATTCAGTTTGGAGAACGAGTTCCCGACATTAGCCGTATCGATCTTTAACCCCGAACCAACGAACTGTCTTGCGAGCTCCGTTCCAGAGAAAAATCAGCATAACGCTGCATCGGGCAAGCCGATGCAGCGGCCTTCCTACGTCAGGCACTTATATGATTTATTCTCTGGAGCTCCGCTCTCCAGCCAGTAGAAAGTATCTATCAGCTCCGCTGGAGCTGTGATTTAATAACCAGATCAAGAGCACAAAAGATCTGTCACAGCCGCTTGTGCCAATATTACAACGCCATCCCTATTGCTGATTATCTTAGAGAAAATTAAAAAAATAAATTCTTTGAATTGAAAGCGGCCAACTAGTTATCTTCAAACCACTAATATTATCATGAGTGAATTTGTGGAAGTGGTCCAGCAGTCAAAAACCAAA
>CALGMJ010000167.1 GCA_937958875.1 uncultured Verrucomicrobiales bacterium
GCCTTCGCCTTCTCTTCAGCGACCCGCTCAAGCACCCGTTCCCAAAATTTGAAGCTCTGACCATTACTGAGATCCTTTTCTCCAATATCGATCTGGACCACTTTCCCTGCAAAACTCTCTTCCTCGGCTTTGCCTGGAACAGCGCCCTCAGCTCCAAATAGTTGACCGAGAAAAACAAAAAACAATAGTAGGTGTCTCATGCCTGCAAACTAGCGTAAGCTTTCGAGAAGGTCCAGAGACAGACCTCATTCACTGCTAATCTCTTTTTTAAAAGAACGCACAGCCGTCTCCAAATCTGCTCCGTTACTCGCTGGGTCAAATCGGATCGCCTGATATTGCTGCATAAATGAATGCACCTTTCCGGGATAGGCCTGAGTGACCCATTCCGCGAAAGGTGTTCCAGTTGGGCGCGGTCCAATCCGCTTTCTGAGCCATTGCTCAAAATCTCTAATCGTTTGATTTTTTTGGCATCGTTCTGCCCAACCTTTATCAGACACATCGCGATGGGTAGATCGCGTCGTCCAGAGTCGATAAATGATCCAAGCCACTAAACCCAGCACGAGAAGAGCCATCACCACTTTCGTAATTAAGGCGACGAGAGGACGCCCAAACCATAGCACCGTATCTTCCGCAAACAGTTGCCACCAATCTTTAAACTGCTGAAAAGCGCTCGTATTGGGTCGATCTTTTTTCAGCCAATCTGGAGGAGTTAAGTCAAAAGTCACCCATTCCCCACCTCGACAGCGCCAGACTAATTTCTTCTTAGCAATGGGAGACTGCTCAAGACGCCAAGTCCCACCAACATAAGCCTGCGCCCAAGCATGAGCATGCTTCCCTCGCATGAGCCACTCGCCATCCTCGGATGAATATTCATCCATGGCATAGCCTACAACATATCGCGCCGGAATGCCTAAACGACGTAAAAGCAATGTGGTCGAACTGGCAAAGTATTCGCAATGCCCACTCGGGTTGTCATTAAGAAACTGAGAGACATGGGGCTTCCCTTTTAAAGGGCGCAATTGAAGAGTATAGCGGAAATCTTTCTGAAAAATACCGCCAAGCTTGCCACGAAATCGGAGCGCTTCCTCTTGATTCATCCCCTGTTCCATCGCCACCACAGGTAGCTCGTCACTCCAACTCCAGGGCTTCAAATCAAAGCCCTGTTTTTCTAAAAATTCACTCACTCCTTTGAGTTCGTCCGAAGGGATTTCTAAATCACGCTGAGCGGGATCCTCCTCCATCACTCGTGTGAAATCACTACGCACTTCCACCGCAATAGCACTTTGCTCTGGTTCACTCACCTTCGTAGTTCCCAGCGCATTCACATTGAGAGCATCTGCAGCTAGAGTCGGAAAAAGACGGGAGGTCTCAGGAAGAGGAAGAAGTGATTCATCATTCACCCGACCTCGAACAATGCCGCTAGAGATAAAATCCCCACCAAAATCTTCGGACTGAAAGGCATGATCCTTCCGTAAGCCATCGCCATCAGAAAATAAAACTGCTATCCCAGCACCTGCACTGCGTTCTTCCGGAATCACCTCTCGGGCATTAGCCTGGATACCTCCCTGCCATTTTCCACCGCCAAAGATATTGTAAGTCGAAAGCCGTAAACGGGATGGACGTTCACCAGTCAGGTGCTGATATCTCCAGTGAATCTTAGACTCTAACTTGAGATCCCGAACTTCCCCTAACGAAGTCCTTACTTCACGAGAATTATCGGGCTCAAAGTCATCCAGCATTTTGGTATACTTCCCATAAGCCCAATAAGTGCCCGCGACCATCCCCGCTCCTAGGACATTGGCAACCACGAAGGCAGCACTCCAGGCAAAGGGCCTGAGCTTCCCTCGCTTCATTCCACCCAGGGTAAGCCCAAGTAAAATGGTCACTCCTATTCCATACCAAAGTTGATCCTCACGCCCCAACCCAGAAGAAGCCAACACGAGCCCCATATAAGGAAATCCCAGCTGCATGGGGCGCACCGAAATCGCGCGCCCTTCCTTACGATCTTGAGCAAGTTTTCGCCGCGCTACAAAAGAAAAGGTAGTTACCGGAACTCCTCGGTCCGAGGCGTATTGCTGGGCTAACATTAACGGAAGAAAAATGAGTGGAAGTGAGGAAAGCACCGCCATGGCGTTTTCAACTCGATCATCATCCGATGACATTCGTACCACTGCCGTGACCAATAGAATTAACACTGAGAGCTGCCACGCTCTTGCAAAACCTGTTTCACCAAATTTCCAGCGTAAAGACATCCAATGCCGCGCCTCTAAAAGAATCGCAGCGATCAAACCCGCTACTGGATTCTCCACCATGGAGCCCCAAAAGATGAGACCAGCTCCAAGAAGAAGGCGCGGTGGCGGTGAGAAAAGCACATCCTCATCCTTCTTCATGACTCCATCTTTCCACTGGTAAGGAGATCTTTATCAATCTGACCGAGACGTAAAAAATGAACTCCGTTCGCATCACTGATTTCCTGATCTGGAGTCACAACGGCGAAGACGACCACACTCAGTCCGCTCCGGCGAAGTCTCGCTAAAAAGCGTCGCCTTTCTTCATCCCAGCCGCTCAAAATGATGACGGCGGCAGAGAGGTCCGCAGCATAGCGACGCACCAGCTTTTCAAGCGACTCATAACCTCCTTCCCCACTCGCTTCCACTCGAGCGAGCGTTTCCATGAGAATTCCTACCCGTGCCACTCCCCGACCGGCAGTATAGACCTGTGGCTGATCTCTGATAAACATGAGATCTAACAGGCAACGATCCCGATCCAGAGTTGAAACGAAACTCGCTGCCACCGAAACACATTCCTCGAAGGCATCTGGCCGACTCCCATTGAGATTCGTATCGAGAACCAGGCCATAACGAGCAAAACGGTTTTCCTCATGTTGCTTTACCACAGGAGTTCCTGTCCGCGCCCAGCTCCGCCAGTGAATTCGCCGCATCGGGTCCCCTGCTCGATATTCTCTTAAGCCCAGAAATTCTCCTCCCTCGCCTCTCACCGAAGATGCTGTTTCTCCACCTAGTTTAAGCTCCGATTGACCTGCCAAATCCAGAGGAGGAAGAACATACCGTCTCGGCACTACGAGAATTTCCTGCTCTTTCCCAATTGTCTTCCGGCATCGTTGAAAGAGCCCAAAAGGCTCAGGCAACAAAAGCCGTAAATCGTGGAGAGTAATCATCCAGCGACGCTTTGGCTTCAGCCGAAGCCTCAACTCTTGTGTTTCGCCAGGTTTAAGAGACAGCATTTCAGAATCGGCAGGAATTTCCCAAGCACCGCCCTGATCCATGAGCCATTTCCAGCGGTAAAAAACGAAGGTCCGATCAAAGATATTTCGCTTTTCCTCACCCGGCTCTTTGAGATTCATAAACTGCCATTCACCCGGGCGTTGATCATCCTCGCTTTCTCTCAGAGCCACATCGCGAAGGAGCGTCTTCCCGCGATTAGTCACCCGAACCCGATAGGTCAGCATCTCATCAACTGATCCCTGTTCAGGTAAAATCCGATTTACCTCCACCACTCCTTTTCGAAAAAGGACCCAGAAAAAACCCACCACGAGAAAGCCCACCGTGAGTGCACTGAGAATAATCACGACGCTCCGAATTAAATTCCCGCCAATCACCATGCTCACCCCGAAGAGCCCCATGAGCAGCCAAGCCGTAGCGGTGACTCTCTGATAGACAAAATGGCCCATGCTCGATCCTTGATAATAGGAACGATACAAGGTGCGGTAAAATCTATCTCCTAGGAGAGGCATCGTACAAAAAACTAGATCAAGTCGGGACTGGAAGGGATTCCAGAATATCTGCCACTACACTAGCACCATCACTTCCTGAGTAACGGGCTTCCCCATCTAGAACTAAGCGATGTCCGATGACATCTGGAGCGAGTGACTGAATAGTCTCAGGAATCACAAATGATCGCCCTTCAAAAAGAGACAGAGACTGCGCAATATGAAGAAGACTCAGGGAAGCTCGGGGACTTGCTGGTAACTTCACATCAGCATGCTCACGGGTAGCAGCGACGAGACGTACGATGTATTCTTGCAGTGAATCATCAATGCGCACTTCCCGCACTGCTTGCTTAGCCTTCAGTAACTCAGCGCGCGCCACCTGAGCGTCGATTCCATCGAGCGGGTGACCAGTTTTCTGAGCCTGAAGAATCTTCATCTCCTGCTCGACTGAAACATAACCCAGCGAGCGCCGAATGGCAAAACGGTCCATCTGAGCTTCGGGCAAAGGAAAAGTACCACGAAGCTCAACTGGGTTCTGCGTCGCGATCACGAAGAAGAGATCTCCCAAATCGTGGCGTTTCCCTTCAATCGTCGCTTGGCCTTCTGCCATGGCCTCTAACAACGCACTCTGCGTTCTTGGAGACGCTCGATTAATTTCATCTGCCAGTAAGACATCGGTCACGATCGGGCCCTGATGAAAGGTAAAAGTCTGAGTCCGAGGATCCAGAATATTGACTCCTAAAATATCAGAAGGGAGAAGATCAGGAGTAAACTGAATTCGCTGAAACTCGACTTCTCCAATCGAGGAGGCGATCGCTTTTGCCAAAGTCGTTTTCCCAGTGCCCGGATAATCTTCTAACAGTACGTGCCCCCCAGCTAGCATGGTCGCGAGAACTCGTCTCACAGTTTCCTCCTGCCCTAACATGACTCGCTGCACCGCGCTCTCGAGCCGGTTCACGATTTCCTGAATTTCTTCCATTCGGTTTATTAATTTTTCTTCGCCTTACGCCAATCGTCCCAGGCAACTTGAGCTACCTCGACGTGCTTCTCGAAGAGTTGTTGTAAACCTTCGAAATTTTCTTTTTCCAACCACTGCTCAGCCAATTCCAATGACTCTTTATTAATCATCTTCTTCCCCCCATTCGTAGGCAGAGAAAGTGAAATATCGACCAGAACACGAGGCCCTTTTGCGCTCGGCACTACCAAAAACAAGGGGCAAGCAACCGTCTTTCCTTTCGCTACATCCACTAGTAAAGAAACGCCAGTGAGCCTCCCCTTTGTCTCACTTTCTAACACTTCGTCAGCTACTTCTGCTTCCATGATTATCCCACTAAGATAACTGAGATCCTCTAGGATTTTTTCATTATTCCGTTCTGCCTGCGGAGTCAAAGTAGCACTGAGCGGCAAGACCTTCGCGAGTTCTCCAGACCGCAAGGCCATACGCCATTTTTTCACAACTTCCTCGGCCTCTTTCTTCGGCACGGCGGCAGCAGTTTGATCGACTTCTAAAATCTGAGCCGCTGCTTTCTGACTACTCTCCTGCCGTAACCGTTCCATTAATTCCACATACTGATCTTCGAGTTCTTCGACTGCAGCATGCTTCACCTCAGGAAGAACGGTTTTTAATTCACTAAAAGAGTCTCTCAGGAATGTCCCCCACCCTTGTTCTTCTTGAATCATCCACAACGCGACCGTTTCTTGATCAAGCTTTCCTGGCTGAATATTTCGTCTCAAAACGGCGAGCGCGATGCCATCTTTCTCCAGGATTTCAACTACCGAAAACTCGGCCCCTTTTCCTTTCCATTTAGAGTAAAATGCACCTGCGGCGACGTAAAGCGGCTGCCGCCATTTCGCGACCAAAGAATCCACAGCCAATAAATGGTTCTTTGCTCTAGGTAATTCATCATCGCCGTCTCCCCCCAAACCTCCGTCATCTAGAATTCGCTGTAAAATCTCGGGATCGACTTCTTGCAGCTCTTCAATAGGCAGCTTACCTGCTAGGACATCTTGAAACAATTTCTCGAAATGTTCTCGTCCTCGTTGGTCTTTGACTGCGGCTTCATTTTGGAGCTTTCTCCGGTATAGCGATTGAAAAAAATCAATCCTCGTTCCGCCTTTCAAAACCCTAAGAACTTGATCTACGAGATCCTTCGGACTCTTTCCATGTTTGGCAGAAAATTCTTTTTCAAAAAAGATCGCAAACTGATCACTCAGTTGATCGTCCTGATAATCTTGGCTTTCTCGATGCCACTCTCTCTGTTTTCGCACCGGTTGATCAGCACCACGAAAAAAACCAGGTAGTTCTACCCGCCATCCAGCCGCTGTTTTTAAGATCGTGAACCGAATAGAATGAAAATGCTGATGCTTCAGACTAATCTTTTCTGGACTCTGAAAAAGGATGACGTGGCTTGATTCATCTTCGAAAAAATCTTCCTCTGCGGTCACTTGAACGATCTCAGGATCAGTCAGTAGAGACCAAACTTTTTGTCGATCTCTATTGCTGAGTCCGGCTCGAACGACCCGCCCAATTTCAGGCCAATCTGTCTCAGGGAAATGCTCCTCCTCAAGAATGCCTAGCCAGACTAAAACCTCATGCTTTTTCTTTGCCTTAATCGCAGCAAAAAAACGTTCCAAGACCTGTTTTGGACCTAACTCAGCAAGATCCTGTGGAGATACTTGTTTCTTAAGATTCTTTATAAAGAGGTCGCGCTCACGAGAGCGCAATTCATCACCACCAGTAGCCCGTTGATCCATCATCCAGCTCTCCAGCTTTCGCACCCGCGTTCTCACTTCAGAATCATAGCTAAGCTGCGCATTATCAAAACGCCCCTCCACTGGAGTAATTTTCCATTCTCCATTGATTTTTCGCGCTCCATAGAGAAGAACACGAAATTCTTGGTGTCCGAGCCAATTTTTCCCTCCCACCATCACTGCCGCCAGATCACCATCAATCTTTTCCTTTCCTTCAAAAAACTCAACCTCCTCCTCATTGACCCAGTCTGAGAGAGATTCCCAATCGCCCTCCAGCTGAGCCTTACGCTTAGGCCCGATATGTGGAGAAATAAAGAGACCCGGTAATGAATCGATCGAGGTCTGCGGATTCCGAGCATGATCGAGAAGCTCTAATAGCACATCCATCGGAGTGCTCGCGCGCAGAACACCTGCGAGCACGAGCCATAGAATCCAGACTTTCATCATTTCAAACGGAGTTTCGCACCGCCTTCTTCCTGACACAAGTGTCGGTTTTTCATGAAGATCATTCGTTTGAGATTTTCAAAAATGAATCCTCATCAAGAGTAAAGCCCTCTTCAGAAGCAGGAAGAGATGGACTACTTAACACCCCCTTACTTACCAAAAAACCAGGCAACAAACGTCCCAAAGTATCCTCCTTCGCCCCAAGCTGCGGAAGCTGCGTAGTCGTATCATAGTCGGGATCAGCCCGAGTAAATGCGACCAGACGCTGCTCGATCACATGAAGAGAGTGGGCCTCATCCACGCTTGAATCCATTGAATCCAGCGCCCACACCTCCACCCCTCGCTGGGTGAGCTTTTTCACAAGATTTTTTCGCGGCATCGCTTCTCTCAAAATCACCACATCAAGGTTTTCCTGACTCACGAGCGCTAAAATTTTCTCCTCTGAAGATCCCGCAGGGACTGGTGCGACGGGCGCATGAAGGGCGAGCGGCCACAACACTCCTAAAATTGCGGAAATTCCATCATCATCATCGATTTCCACAAGTATTCGGGAGGCTCGACTGGCAACATGGACCTGACTGAACTGAAGCGCATTCATCCTCAACTGGCGCCCTCGCTCGTCATCAGCCCATGCCATTTCTCGAAGCTCATTCCATCCCTTCGGCGAGTCAGTCAAAAGACGAGGCTCACAGGTGATTGCCTTTCGAAAAGCCGGCTCACGATCGACAGTTGTCGTTGCCGAGAGTTCACAAAATGCCGCCTGCAAATCATCCTTAGACCCCATGGCCTCCCCAAAGGCAACCGAAACCCCATAACGAACAGTGCGAGGACGTTTCCCTAAGAAATTCCCACCCGCAAAGGAGAAAACCGACCCCCAGAGGCCATCCATATACGCTGGTAAAACCGGAGCTCCAGCCTTCCGAGCAATCATTTGGTAGCCTCTCTGAAGCTGACTTAGCCCTCCGGTTCGAGAAAGTTGCCCTTCAGGAAAAATGCAAACCACCGCCCCATCTTTGAGCGCTTCCGCAGCCACTCGGATCCCATCTTTAGCCCGAGTGGGAGATATGGGAACGGTATCGAAAAATCGCGCTGCTTTCCCGATCCACCGCCGGTCAAAGCAATCAGCAAACATGAGAAACCGAATCGGACGCGGACTTGCCGCAGATAGCACCAGCCCATCGATATAAGTCATATGATTAGCCACCAGAAGAACGCCTCCTTTAGCTGGCATATTCTCCACCCCCTGCACTCGTATTTTGTAAATCGAACGGAAGAGCCCCAATACGATCAAGCGCACGAAATCCTTTGGAAGTAGGCGCATCACATAAATCGTCGCGCCCCCGCAAAGCACAGCCATGAAGAGATATTGGAGAGAAGGAGACAGCGACACTGTCTTTAATAGAAACTGTAGCGCTATCGCCACCACTCCAGCTAAGTTCACGCAAAGATTCGAGGCTGAAACAACGAGCCCACGCTCACTTTCTGGAGCACGATCTTGAAGAAATGCATTTAGAGGCACGAGAAAGAGCGCTCCCCCTATACCCGAAAGCGCTAAGAAGAAAAAGGAATCAGGGATCCATGCGAGTAAGACCATCCCTAGAGTCATCCCCGCCCCTCCAACGACTACGAGACCCAACTCATTACGCCGTTTACAAATCCAGCTCGCCAGCAGACTTCCAGCCGTGATTCCAACTACTACCGGAACCCATAAACGCACAGTCTGATCCCCCATTCCGGAAGCACCTCCAGTCGCATCTGAGGCAATCTGGATGACCAAAAACTGCAAAAAACCGCCGAAGCCCCAGAAAAAAGCGATCCCTAGCGTACAACGCCATAAGGCCTCATCTTCTCGGAGTCGCTTCAAATCAGAAAAATGACGTAGTAAGAGTCCGCGAGAAAAAACCTCATCACTCTGTCGCGGAGTCTGCCGAATCGAGTAAGAGAGAATTAAGGAAATAATGGCCCCGATGAGAACCCAGCGGATGGGAAAAAAAGCAGCATCCCATGGTCCTAAGCCTTGCTGAAGACCCCATGCATCGAACCATTTCGCCCCAATAATTTGACCTAAGAGAATCGCTAAAATTACCGTCCCCTCCATCACCCCATTGGCAAAGCCGAGACGAGACGATCCCACTAACTCTTTCACCACTCCCATTTTTGCAGGACTGAGAAGGGCGGACTGCGTCGCTAACAAGAAGAAGGCAAATAGGACCAGATGGATCGATTCTGCCCAGAGGGCAAAGGCCATGAGAGATAGAATCGCAAACTGAAACCAGGAAGAAAAACGAATGATCTGGCTCTTAGGGAAGCGATCCCCCAGCCACCCTGCGAACGGTGCAAAAAGAACAAAAGGGAGCACCATTAAAAGCCCCAGCAAATACTCTACTCCCGCCATCACCAGCCCCTGAGACGCAAGGGCCACCCCGAGAGGCATGAGGATAAATTTCGTAAAGTTATCGTTGAAAGCATTGGTCGTCTGCATTCCCACCAAGCTCCAAAAGGAAGCCCACGCACGTCGACTGGGTTGAGTATCGTTCACTGAGCTAAAATTAGGGTAAAGAGATGATTTTTTGGAAATCGATTTTCAATCACTGAAACATCGATTCAAACGATCATTGCTAAGTCCCAAACTAGAGTGCCTCATCAAAAACTCGACGCAAAATTCTCCTTTCGTTCACTTGCTTCGAATTTATTGAGTTTTTCTCACTCTCACCCTTAGAATCAAGTTCCCATGCTGCTCGCCATCGAATCCTCTTGTGACGAAACTGCTGTCGCCATCATTACTCGCGATGGCCAAAAACCACGGCTGCTGAGCTCACTCATTTCGTCACAAATTGAGATTCACCGCGAATATGGAGGTGTCGTCCCTGAAGTAGCCTGCCGTAATCATGCTCAGCGAATTCGCCCCCTTGTTGAGCAGGCTCTGCAAGAGGCTGGCATTACCTTAAATGACATCCAGGCCTTCGCCGCCACCCGTGGCCCTGGCCTCTCTTCTTCATTACTCGTAGGTTTATCGTACGCGAAAGGCTTAGCTACAGCCACTGGTAAGCCATTCTACGGTGTAAATCACATGGAAGGACATTTACTTTCTCCATTCCTAGAAAGTGAGGAAGAAATTCCCCGCCACCTCGGTCTGGTCGTCTCTGGTGGACACACCCTTCTTATCGAAGTCGAAGCTTTCCGCCGCTATCGAAAGCTAGGCAGCACCATCGACGATGCTGCCGGCGAAGCCTTTGATAAAGTGGGCCGTATGCTCCAGCTCCCATATCCAGGCGGACCAGAAATTGAAAAAGCCGCTCGCGAAGGAAACCCCAAAGCCTTCGATTTCCCTCGCGCCATGATCCATGAAGATCATGGTGATGTTTCATTTTCTGGGCTCAAAACAGCCGTGCTGTATGCCACCCAAAAGCTCGATAATCCTAAAGCACACCTGCCAGATCTGGCAGCCTCTTTTCAAGCCGCAGTTCTGGACACCCTCGTAAAGAAAACGCTTCGAATGGCTAAAAAACATCATCATGGTCTTATTACCCTCTCTGGCGGAGTCGCTTGCAATAAAGCCCTACAGACGGCGATGAGCGCGGCATGCCAAACTGAAGGTATTCAGCTACAGCTCACTCCACCTGCACTCACCACCGATAACGCGGCCATGATCGCCTTTACAGGTCTCCTCATGAGAGAGAAAATCGCCCCTGATCCTTTGACGACCGGCATCAATCCTAACCTTGCCTTAGCCTAGCTCTTTTGACCATGAACTCCATCATCTCCGTGTAGATGATCCATCTTGGCAAAAACCATGAATCATGGTTAACGTATTACATTACTCCAAGTCTCGTAAATCCCCAATGCTTCATCCTTCGTAACATGCCTTATCTTCTTATCTGGATTTTCCTTACCATTACTCTGCAAGCAAACGTCGTCATTAATGAGTTTCATTATGATCCAGCGGATGAAACAAGTGCGGAAGAATTTATCGAATTACATAACCCCACGAATAGCAGTATTTCGCTTGCTAACTGGTCGGTCAATGACGCCATTTCTTACTCCTTCCCTGCTGACACAGAAATCCCAGCAGGCGGATATCTTGTGATCTCTGAGGCTCCTGAAGTCATGATGGCTCGCTACGGAGTAGTTTCGCTTGGACCATGGGATGGTGGTCTCAGATCCACTGGAGAACCGATCGAGCTTCGGGATGGGGCAGGAACGCTCATTGACCGAGTTGACTACGGTGCTGGTTTTCCATGGCCCACAGCTGCCAGAGGAGCAGGCGCATCTTGCGAATTAATCAATCCCGACCTCGACAATGATCTCGGTGGTTCCTGGAGAAGTTCACTTTTCCCAACCACTGCTAGTCCCAATGCCGGACCTAGCCCAGGGCAAATCAATGCCTCCTTTTCTACCGTCGCCCCGCCCCAAATCCGGCAGGTAAACCACACCCCAAAGGCGCCCACCTCAAATACCGCCGTGGTGATCTCGGCGCGAGTTACCGATCCTGATGGAGTCGCTCAGGTGACCCTTCAATACCAGGCTGTCGCCCCAGGTAGCTATCTTGCTCTGGATGACCCCGCTTATAATACAACCTGGACTCCGGTCACCATGAATGACAACGGAGTCAATGGCGATGAACTAGCCAATGACGACACCTATACCGCAACGCTTCCCGCCTCTCTCCAAGAACATCGTCACCTCATCCGTTACCGTGTCATCGCAGATGATATGAGCGGCGAGTCGATCACCGTGCCCTACTCGGATGATCAGCAGCAAAATTTCGCCTATTTTGTCTTCGACCAACTCCCTTCTTACACAGGTTCATTCACCCCTAGCAGCTCTCCTAACACTTTCACCCCTGATCTCATCGATAATTTCCCCATCTATCAAGTTATTGCTAAGGAACAAGATGTCATCAATTCTCAATACATTTCTGATTTCGATAACGTCCACATGTTCGGCACCTTCGTCTTTGAAGATGAGGTCTACGATCATATTGAATTTGAAAATCGAGGAGAATTCTCCACTTACGTTTCTGGAAAGAATAAGTGGCGCATTCACTTCAACCGAGCACGACGATTTACTCCAAACGACGACTGGGGCCGCGCTCATGGAGATTCTACCAACACCCTAAACTTCAATGCCTGTGCCTCGCCCTGGGTCCCGATGCACCGAGGGATGGCTGGGATCGAAGAAGCACTTTCATTTCGCCTCTACGGCCTCGCCGGCAGTCCCTCACCGCGTACTCATTTCTTCTCACTCCGCGTCATCGATGCCGCGGAAGAGACTAGCTTGGCTAATCAATATGAAGGTGATCTTTGGGGCCTCTACCTCGCGGTGGAGCACCCAAACGGCTCTTTTCTCGACGAACGAAATCTCGCCGATGGTAATGTCTATAAAACAGAGAGAGGCGAACCTGACCAAAGAGAGCAAGGCGACACTCAAGTCTCAGATGGGTCCGATTGGAGGGATTTTTTCCGGCGCTCAGCGAGAGTCAATAACGAGACTTGGTGGCGCAGTAACCTAGATCTTCCTGGATATTATTCTTTCCGCTCCTTGAATCGTTTTTTGGGTAATGTCGATCTCCGAGAGACAGCCAACCACATGTTCTATCACGAGCCCACAGAAGATAAATGGCATGTCATCCCCTGGGACCTCGATATGATGTTTATAGCTGAGACTCATCAATCAGGTGTCCTCACTCAAGACAGCTGCTTGCGGATTTCAGTGATAAACACAGAGTTCAAAAATCGTGCTCGCGAAATCCTGGACCTCATGGCCTCTGACTCGGCTATCGACGGTGGGCAAATCGGCCAACTCATTAATGAGTATGCCGAATTCGTCAACCCTGCCGGACAAGCACTCACTTGGTCAGATCTCGATGCTTACCACTGGAATCATCACCCTCGTACGAACGGCACCTTAGGTGTAACTTCTGGTCAGAGAAACCATCTCGGTAACTTTTTTCAAACCCCTTATGAAGATGTCCGTATTGGAGGAAGCTACGACCGGATCCTCAGCTCCCCGGACCACGAAGGCTTTGTCGACTACATGTTAACATACACTACCGATAATTTCACCGGGGGCACTTGGCGTCCTGGCAATGGTGTTCCAGCTGGTTACGGTTACGAATATCTCGCACGAGAAGCCACAGATAATGAAATTCCTGAGACACCGAATGCGACCTACACCGGCCCAGCAAATTTCCCAGTCGATAACCTTACCTTTTCGTCGAACTCTTTCATGGATCAAAACGATCCCACCAGCTTTGGGAAAATCCGCTGGCGTGTCGCTCGCATCTCAGCTCCCGGACTGGCTGGTTATCGTGCAGACCGTCCTCGTATCTATGAACTAGAGACTCTTTTCTCAGAAGAAAGTGAGACTTTTAACTCTAGCTACACCTTCCCCGCTGATATCTGCACTCCTGGCTTCGTCTATCGAGTCAGAGTCCAGCATGAGGATAACACCGGACGCACAAGTCATTGGTCTCCCCCTGTTCAATTCATTGCAGGAGAGCCGGATCTTTCTGGCCTACGAGATAACCTTGTCATCTCCGAAATCATGGATCACCCGCCAAACCCAACTGGCCCGGAACTGAGGGTGAGTGACAATGACGATGATTTTGAATTTATCGAGCTAGCTAACATCTCGACTAGTCAAACGCTCGACCTCAGCGCCATTTCCTTCACCGATGGCATTGGCTTTAACTTTGGCGAAAGTGATTTTACCGAGCTCGCTCCCGGAGAGCATGTCCTCCTAGTAAGAGATCTCACTGCATTTGAAACCCGTTACGGAGCTAACCTTCCCGTCGCAGGAGAATACTCAGGAGCACTGAGCAATAGTATGGATGAACTCACCCTATCCTTTAGTGAAAACACCACCCTGATCAACCTCACCTATACCGACGAAAGCCCTTGGCCAGAGGTAGCAGATGGTGATGGTCCTTCACTCATTCTTCTAAATCCTGATCAAGCCCCCGATCATAGCGTCGCATCAAACTGGGGCACCAGCAACCTCGTAGGCGGCACTCCCGGATTACCAGAAGACGCCATCGGCTTCTACAACGCATGGCTATCAAGCCATTTCACCGCTACCGAACAGGAAGATATTGGCTTAGTTGGTTTAAATTCAGATCCAGATGGTGACGGACTGGTCAACCTGATGGAACTTGCCCTTGGAGCTAACCCAAATGCTCAGAGTCCCGAACCGCTAATTAGGGGATTCTTAACAAGCGAAGGAGGAGACGATTATCCAGCCTTAAGTTTTGCGCGACTCACCGGAAGCTCAGACGTCGCATATTTCGTCCAGACCAGCACGACTCTACAGAATTGGAGCACTCTCGCTGGCACCACTACTTCTGTTATAAACAATGGCAATGGCACTGAAACCGTGACTATCCGCTCGAATCAACCTGTCGCCAATGCGAGAGAGTTTCTTCGCCTGATGGTCAGACTTACTGAGAATAATGAGTAAGCAAAAATCGATGCCCTATTATTTCATTTCACAATCGAGGGGGGTGATTACATTTCTCCCTCATGCGAATTGCTGCCCTGTTTTTCTGTCTCGCCATGATTCTCCATGGCCAAACCAGGAAATCCTTTAACTCAAACTGGACCTTTCATAATTCGGAAGCTGAAGGAGCTGAACAAACGAGCTTTGACGACTCCCAATGGCGGAAACTAGACCTACCTCATGATTGGGCAATTGAGGGCCCCTTCGATGTTAAATATAACGCCCGCTCCGGAGGGCTTCCGTTTCACGGAACCGGTTGGTATCGTAAAACCTTTAACGCACCTAAATCTTGGCAAGGGAAACGGGTCGCCATCACTTTCGATGGAGCGATGTACGATGCCCACGTCTGGATTAATGGTGTCTTTCTTGGAAATCGCCCTTTTGGCTATATGGGCTTCCAATACGAACTCTCTCCACATCTAAAAATTGGTGAAAAAAACACCATCGCCGTTCGACTACGCCCAGAAGATTTAAGCTCTCGTTGGTATCCCGGCGCAGGCCTCTACCGTAACACTTGGCTCCGGGTATCAGATTCTCTTCACCTCCCTCTCTGGAGCACCTTTATCAAGACTCCTCTCGTTGAAGATCAGAAGGCCGAAGCCGTGGCTCGTGTCGACATCAAAAATAACAGCGGACACACTCGCCACTTCTCCATTGTCCAACATCTCTTCGATGACGAAGGAAAAGAAATCGCTCACGCTATTCAGACCCGTAAAATCCAAGCTCACAGCGCTCTCACACATAGCTCTGACTTCGAAATTCCAAATCCTCGCCGCTGGGATCTCGACACCCCACGACTCTACTCCCTGAAAACGTTCCTCCTGGAAAACGGTAAACTTTTAGACCAAGGAGAAACCCACTTTGGCCTACGCACGGTAGAATACATTGCAGGCAAAGGACTTTATCTGAACGGTAAGGCTGTCGAAATCAATGGAGTCTGCATGCACCATGACCTCGGCCCTCTCGGAGCGGCGGTCAACCGTCGCGCCACCGAGCGCCAACTGGAGATTATGAAATCCATGGGCGTCAACTCCATCCGCACTGCCCATAACCCACCTTCTCCTGAGCAACTCGAATTCTGTGATAAACTCGGGATCCTCGTTCAGGTTGAAGCCTTTGACTGTTGGCAGATGCCAAAAATCCCGAACGGGTATAACAAGTATTTCGACGAATGGCATGAGACTGACCTCAGAGACATGATCCGCCGTGATCGGAATCATCCTTCCGTCATCATGTGGTCTATTGGAAACGAGATCCTCGAGCAGGGCAAAAAAGATGGCTGGAAACTCGCCCGTCGACTCCACCGTATCTGTAAAGATGAAGATCCGACCCGCCTCACCTCGGCTGGCTTTAACTTCTACCCCGCTAGCGTCATCAATGGTCTTGCCGCCGAAGTCGACATTCCCGGCTTCAACTATAAGCCCCTTTCGTACGAGAAAACTCTGAGCCAATTTCCCGACTGGCATATCCTAGCCTCAGAAACATCCTCCTGCACCAGCTCACGAGGAGTCTATCACCTCCCCATCGAAAAATATAAAACTTACACCGATAACCAGGTCACTTCCTACGACCTCATCGGGCCCGTCTGGGCTTACCCTCCGGACATCGAATTCATGGCTTTGAAAAAAAGCCCTGCCGTCCTTGGCGAATACGTCTGGACTGGCTTCGACTATCTCGGAGAACCCACCCCATATGGAGGTCGTGATAACTCCACGAACGGATATTGGAATGACGACTGGCCCTCACGGAGTGCCTACTTCGGCACCGTTGATCTCTGCGGCCTCCCAAAGGACCGCTTCTTCCTCTATCAGAGCCAGTGGACTACCAAACCAATGGTTCACCTCCTCCCACACTGGAACTGGCAAAAAGGCATCATCCCTGTCTACGCATACACCAATACCGAAGAGGCTGAACTCTTCCTCAATGGTAAGTCACTGGGGCGGAAAAAGAAAGGCATCGATAAAGCCGATGTCATTGTGAACTTCAATAAGTGGCCTGGCCAAAAAGAAGGAAAACCTGAGAAGTATGATTCCCCGTATCGTCTCCGTTGGGACATCCCTTACGAGCCCGGCGAACTCAAAGTCATCGCCTATCGTGAGGGAAAACCCGTGGCCGAAAAAATCCACCGGACAGCTTCAGCGCCGGCCAAAATTGCGCTCACTCCTGATCGCACTAGAATATCGAGCCTAGACAATGACCTCAGCTTCATCACCGTGGCCATTCAGGATGAAAATGGAACCGTTTGCCCTCGCGCAGATAACCTCGTCCATTTTGAAATTGAAGGTCCCGGCGAAATCGTCGCGGTTGGTAATGGTAATGCCGCAAGTGTGGAAAGCTTCCTGACGAACCATCGCCAAGCTTTCTCCGGCCTCTGTATGGTCATAGTCAAAGGAACTGGAGATTTCACCCTTGTAGCAAAGAGTCAAAACCTCGCTGAAGCCCGCACTCAAATCAGCATCATTCCAACGAAATAATCACGGCCTTCTCGATACCAATACGAGCCACCTTTCTCGCTCAAGCCGGCTTCCGGCTTGAGCGAATTTCGTTTCCTTCGGAAACCGCAAACTGCTGAAGCTTCACGAGACGATCCATGGCCGCACCTGAGTCAATCAACTGCTGTGCCATGGTGAGACCTTCGCCCATACTATCAACAAGCCCGGCACAGGCGATGGCAGCGGCGGCATTGAGAGCCACCATATCCCGCTTCGGCCCACGATCTTTTCCATTAAGAATTGATTTTAAGATCTCCGCATTTTCCTGTGCATCACCTCCGGTGAGATCTGAAAGCTCCGCATGAGCGAGCCCAAAATCACGAGGACGGATCTCCTCATCAACAAGCTGTTGGAAGCTGCCTGATTTACAAATCCGAGTTGATCCCATGAGGCTGACTTCGTCCACTACTCTGCCATCTGCAGTCATGCCATTCACCGCCCAGGCACTGTCTCGCCCAAGGCGTTGAAGAATATCAGCAAAGACCGGACAAAGATTTTTCTCAAAAACTCCCACCAGTTGGCACTCAGGGCGAGCTGGGTTCAGAAGCGGCCCAATTAGATTAAAAATGGTCCGAATCCCACGCTCAGCGAGTGCCTTTCTTACGGGCACCACCGCTTTAAATGCTGGGTGATACCGAGGAGCAAAGAGGAATCCCACTCCAGCCTCAGAAAGGCATTCGCCCACTTTCTCCGAAGGAAGTTCGAGATTAATCCCAAGCGCTTCGAGCACATCAGCGCCTCCACTCTTGGAAGTAATTCCGCGGTTCCCGTGCTTCACGACAATTGCTCCCGCAGCGGCCACGACAAACATGCAAGTCGTGGAAACATTAAAGAGATCAAGCTTATCACCGCCAGTTCCACAAACATCGATAGTAGGCCCCTCAAAGCTCCAATCAAGAAATGCAGGCTGCACCGCCCTCTCTAAAAAGACTGAAACAAATTCGGCAATTTCAGCAGCAGTTTCCCCTTTATTCGACAGCGATTCTAGGAGACGTGCCTTTTTTTCCAAACTCGCAGATTCATCAAGCAGAAATTCAGCAGCGACTGTGACTTCGCGAGGATCAAGATCCTCTCCATTGTCCAAGTGGCGGATCATAGCGTCCATAAGTTTAGATTACCACGGCTGGGGACTCTGAGCCTAGACAAAGTTCTCGCTCATGCTTAAGTTTTCTTGGCATGGATAAGGAATTCCTCACTAACCCATTCACTCTGGGACTCGCTCTCGGTCTTTTAATTGCTTTCTTTACTTGGAAGTCTGGTTTCGCAGCAAAGCGGAATATTAAAAAAGAAAACAAGCGCCTCCAAGGCGAACACAACGAACTCCAGCAACACCTCAATACTCAGCTCAAAGTTAACGCAGAAGGAAATGACACACTGCAGAAGAAGCTCGAGGAACTGCGGGAGCAGAATGAAAATTTACGGGTAAATATTTCCACCCTTCAGAACAAGCCTGGCCGTGCTGAAATCCGTCAGCTTCAGATCATGGAAAATTCCGTCGCCCTCATGCGAGAACAAGCACCAGGTTTTGCTCAGGCATGGGAACGTGCAATGCAACAGGCTGAGGCTGATCACACCGCCGCCGAAGGTGGACTCAAAAAGCTGGTCCAAAAAGTTCTCCCCCGCATCAACACCGCTCAGCCCGAAGAAACTGAAGAAGAAACCCC
Source organism: uncultured Verrucomicrobiales bacterium (assembly GCA_937958875.1). Taxonomy (GTDB): domain Bacteria; phylum Verrucomicrobiota; class Verrucomicrobiia; order Verrucomicrobiales; family Akkermansiaceae; genus SW10. The sequence continues at coordinate 18,579 of CALGMJ010000167.1, forward strand.
TAAGAAATCTTCTTAAAAAGACTCCCCTTCTCATCATCACTATTGGCTATCATTCCATAGTGGAGCGAGCTTGACCCGATAGGTCAGGAATTCATAGTTGCGTGAAGCACACCAACACAGGGTGCTTATCATCAATCGCACATGAACTTTGCTACAATTTCCCGAGGCCTCAGCGTCACCTTCGTCTCAAGCTCACTTTCATTTGGTGCTGGTTTCCAGCTACAGGAAGCATCAGCCGTTGGTCTCGGCCGCGCCTTTTCTGGTGAAGCATCGATCGGGGATGATGCTTCCATACTCGGAGCAAACCCTGCGGGGATGATTCTTCTCGGAGGGACCAATTATTCTGGCAGTCTTTCATACATTCGCCCTGGTGCAGAAGTCACGGGTGAGTTCACCAGCGCAGCTGCTCCTGGCAGCCCCTTCCCCGTCAGATCTGACGACGTCGGAGAAGAAGTCGTAGTCCCTGCTTTTTACCTAACTCATCAGCTGAACGAAAAAGTCACCATCGGTATCGGGTCCTTCACCACTTATGGTCTCGGCACCAACTATGAGCCCAGCTTTGGAGCGCTCTCTGTCGCTGACCGTAGTTCCCTTCAATCAGTCAATGTCCAGCCCACCATCGCCTACCGGGTCAATGATAAGTTCTCCGTCGGCGCAGGCTTCAATATTCTCTACGCAAAAGGGAAGCTTAATTCAAGCCTCCCCGGAGGAACAGAAATCCTAGGCCTGGAAGGTGACGATATCGGCTATGGTTATAATCTTGGCTTCCTCTATCAGTTCACTCCTGACACCCGCATCGGCCTTCACTACCGTTCTAAGGTAAAGCTCAAACTTGAGGGAGAGACTGATTTCATCGGTAATCCAGCTTTCGGAATCGCTCCGTTAGATGGAGCATCGACCTCCCTATCAGTCGAGCTTCCAGAAACCCTTCAGCTCAGCGCCTTTCATAAAATCAACCCCTCCTGGGCCATTCATGGTGATGCCAAATGGACTGCCTGGAGCCGCTACGATGGCCTCGCCCCTCAGATCCCCTCAAGTCCTCAGGTCACTGCGATCTCACGGGCTGATGCAGACTGGGAAAATGCGATGCGTTACAGCATTGGTGTCACCCATTACTACTCTGACAAGCTGACCCTGAGAGCTGGTATCGCCCATGACGAATCACCAACCTCTAGCGCAGACCGTACTTTACGTATCCCTGATGAAGATCGCTTCTGGCTGACCTTCGGTTTCACCTACGCGGTAAACCAGAATATGAACTTCGACTTTGGCTACGCTCATATCTTCATTGACGACGCGGCCCTAAATGATGGCAACGGGACCGGCTCTTTCAGGGGAACAGCCTCTGGAGATGTCGATATTGTCTCAGTGGGCATCAGCGGGAATTTTTAGAAAAAACACCCTTTGTGAATTTCACTGTCGATGTAATCAGATCTGCTTTTTTGTTTAGTCTCACCTGATTCTTCGACAGTTTCTTTTTATGCCAGCTGGAGGAAAGCGAAAAGATGTCGAGAATATCTCGGTCCAAGAATTTCTGGAACGACATGGCGAAGACCTCGGCCTATCAGTGGAGCACCCCATCGTAGGATTAGATAAGAAGATCGAAGAACCTTCCGTAAATCGTCCTGGCTTGGCTCTAGCTGGATTTACAACCTACTTTGCCAAAAGCCGCATTCAGGTCTTGGGTAATTCAGAAATGTCTTACCTCAAAAGACTTTCTGAGGCCACTCAATTGGAGCGTTTCCATCAGCTGTGCCAGCAAGACTTTCCATGCATGGTAATTGCGCGGAAACACCGCCTTCCAGAGCCACTCATGGCTATTGCCCGTGAAAAGAAAATCGCCGTCATCAGCTGCCCCCTCCAGACGATGAATTTCCTGAATCAGGCTACCATACGCTTGGAAAAGGACTTCGCTCCTCGGACAAGTCTCCACGGCTGTATGGTCGACTACCGAGGAATTGGGGTCCTTATCATCGGAAAAAGTGGCTCAGGAAAAAGCGAAACCGCCATCGGACTTCTAGAAAAAGGGGCCGCTTTAGTCGCTGACGATAGTATCAATCTAAGGCAAATCGGGGGTGAACTAATTGCCAGTGCCAAGGATTTTGCGAGAGGCTACCTCGAAATGAGAGGAATCGGTGTAATCAACGTCGCTAACCTTTATGGCCTCTCGGCCATCAGCCCTCAAAAACGTCTCGATCTCGTTGTTCGTCTTAAACCTGCCAGCGATCTTAATAAAGTGGACCGGATCGGGATTAGTCAGCAGACCTTCAAAATCCTCGATTGTGAAATCCCTCTCGTCGAAATCCCTGTGGCTCCGGGCCGAGACACCGCCCGCCTCATTGGAGTAGCAGCACTCGATCTTCAGTTGAAAAAGCTCGGATATGACATGGCTGATGAATTTAACAAACGCCTCCGAGAGAAGATTTCGGGAAATACCCCCCCAAATATCGATTAAAATTTAAAAAACCTGTCTTATGGGACTACAAAGAAATGTCTTTTCCCTCCTTAAATCACCATTCAGACTCCCTGCGCACTCTCTAAGCGTTTTATCTCAATGCCCCAAAAAGACTTCACCATCACCAATAAGCTCGGAATCCACGCTCGTCCTGCTGCGCAGTTCGTAAAAATCGCGAACACCTTCTCATGCGAAATCCGCGTAGAGAAAGATGAGGACGAGGTTGATGGAAAGAGCATTCTCGGACTGATGATGCTTGCGGCAGGTCATGGATCCGTCATTTCAGTCTCTGCCGAGGGAGACCAAGCAGAAGAAGCGCTCCAGGCTCTAGAGGAACTTATTCTCAGGGACTTCGAGGAAGTTTCCCCCGCCTAATTTTAATGCCACTGCTTCATCTGAAGCGTGCTACTTTTTCACGATGAGCGGGGTTGACCGCGGAGGCTCTCCGCTTCAACCTCTTCCCTGAACTATGTTAGAGAATTCGCCTGCCGAACAAATTTTCCATGGGACTGCTGTTTCCCGGGGAATTGCGGTCGGGCCAATTCATGTTATCGGACGCGGCTTCACCGCTCCAGAGGTCTATAATATCCCAGAAGCATTCGTGCCCGCTGAGCAGGAGCGCTTTAGTAAAGCGCTTCAGATTACTCAGAAACAGCTCGCTGATCTGCAGGAGCATATGGAATCCCTCTCTGGACACGAGGAAGGTCTCGTCTTTGAGGCCCATAGTATGATCCTTGATGACCCAGGGGTAACGAAAGAAGTACGCCGAGCCATCGCCGAGCGTCTTCAGAACGCAGAGTATTCGTTCTACGCCGTCATGCAGACGTATCTGGAATCGATGCGTCGCATCTCAGATGCTTACCTCAAGGAACGCACGATCGATATTGAAGATGTCTGTCAGCGGGTCCTTCGAAATTTCTCCACCGAAGAGGTGCCATCGACTAGCCCAGATCAGGCTCACCTTTTAGTCACCTATGACCTTACTCCTTCGGATACAGCATCGATGGATCGCTCTAAGATTCTGGGATTTGTCACGGAGGCGGGCAGCGTTAATTCTCACACTGCGATTCTAGCTCGAGCTCTCGGAATCCCGGCCATCGTGGGTATTGGAAACGCGATATTAGAAACGACGGCTCTGGCACCTGCGATCATCGACGGGTATACTGGAACTTTCATTGTCTATCCCACAGAGAAAACGATCGCCCTCTATAAGGTTCTCGCAGCAGAGCGGAAGGCGGCACGCGAAGAGCTAGAGTCCCAGAAAGACCAAGCCAGCACCACTCGTGATGGCCGCCACATCACACTCTCCGCAAATATCGAGTTTACCAATGAGCTGGAAACAGTCAGGCAATTCCGCGCGGAAGGAGTCGGGCTCTTCCGGACTGAATTTTTTCTGCTCGAATCAAACGAACATCCTGATGAGGAAGACCAGACTAAGGTTTACACCGAACTCGCCCTAGGAGTCGCGCCGAATCAAGGCATCATCCGCACCCTCGACTCTGGGGGGGATAAGCTCCCTGCCGAGCCACTCACCGAGACCGAACCCAACCCCTTCCTCGGCTGGCGCGGCATCCGGGTCTCACTTGATCGCCAAGAGCTTTTTAAAACTCAACTTCGCTCCATTCTACGTTCCAGTGCCCACGGCAAACTAGGGATGATGTTTCCCTTCATCTCCGGTCTCACTGAGATCCGCACCTGTAGGAAACTCGTAAAAGAATGCATGGAGGAACTGGACGCCAAGAACCAGCCCTATGATGCCGATCTCGAAATCGGGGCCATGATCGAAATCCCTTCTGCCGTTCTCGTAGCCGATGAACTCGCAAAGGAGGTCGACTTTTTCTCCATCGGGACGAACGATCTCATTCAATACACTGTCGCGGTCGATCGCATAAACCACCGCGTTGCTCAGCTCTATCGTAGCTCTCACCCAGCTGTCATTCGCCTCATTAAAATGACGACAGATGCAGCAAAGAGAGCTGGAATCTGGACTGGAGTCTGTGGTGAAATGGCCGCTGATCTGAACCTGACTCCGCTCTTACTAGGTCTCGGGGTCGATGAACTTTCCGTGGGCCCTCACGACCTCGCCCCCGTGCGAAAAGCACTCCGCTCGCTCGACTATTCTAAGTGCCAGGAGCTCGCAGAAAAGGCACTCACCTTACCGACGGCAAAGGAAATTCTGAAGCTTTCAAAAGATGCAGCTCAAGAAGCCTACCCAGACCTTTTCGATACCTAACAAGAATCTCGCCCTTATTTTTTGATTACTCCCACCCCAAAAGATGCCTAGCCGAATAGACCGCTACATCGTCAGGCAGGTGCTTTTTGGCACCCTGTTTGCCATGCTCGTGCTCTGTGTCGTGCTCGTTCTAGGGAATATTTTCAAAGAGATTCGCCCTTTTTTGGTTGAAAGAGGTATGTCGATCACCTTTGTCGGAAAATTCATCGTCTACCTCCTCCCGTTTACCCTAGTCCTGATCATTCCTTGGAGCTTTCTGGCCTCCGTCCTCTTGATTTTTGGGAAACTCTCGAGCCATCAGGAGATCACTGCCATGCGTAGTAGCGGCCTTGGACTCTTTCGTATCGCCACTCCCGTCTTCGTCCTTGGACTTTTCTTCTCTGGTATCTGCCTCTGGCTAAACGGAACAGTCGCCCCTCATTCAAAATTTAAGCTCAAGGAGATGGTCTATCAGGAAGCGCTGGGCCAGCCGATGCGCTTCTTCGATCCTGGCGTCGTGCAGGCCCGGATTCCTGAGCATCGTGTCTATATCAATGCACGCGATGGGGAAAATTCTGTGCGGGGATTTCACGCCTATCAAATCACAAAAAAAGGAGAGGAAGCTGCGCCTCAAGTTTACTTCTACGCCAATGAAATGGATTTCGAAATCGATCGCGACAAGCGACGTTTTGACCTGAGATTAAAAAAGGCTTACGCGGAATTTTATAAGGAAGATGGCACCATCGAGCGAGTCTACGCCGACGAAGCTCAGCCGTGGATCATTCCCTATGCGCAAGATGGACCACGCCGAATTAAGCCTGATCAATACGATAACGCTCAAATCCGAGACCTCCTCAATGACCCTTCCAAGCAACTCGCTGAAGGGAGTATCAAACCAGAAAAGCTGCCAGATTTTGCCTTCGAACGCATTCGCCGCTACTCTTTTTCTTTTGCACCTCTAGCGCTCGCAGTGATCGCCATTCCTCTCGCGCTCCAGTCGCGCCGCCGCGAGTCATCTGCTGGTCTTGCTTGGACCATCTTCATCGCCTTTGCCTACTTCATCGCCATGGAAGTCGCCGAGGAATTCCACGAGGATAATCCAGCCATCTCACCATTCACGGTCTGGCTTCCAAACATCGTTTGCCTCGCACTCGGACTCTTTCTTTTCCGGCGGGCTGCGCAGCGCAGTTAGGTGAGCCTTTCAGCAGGGAATTTCTCAGCCAGCTTTTCGCGCCGATAGTCAAAAACTCGTTTTAAACGAGGCGCTACTACGACTTTATTTAAAATCTCTCCCAAAAGCCAGTAACCGGGACTGTAGTGAATGTGATCTTTCATCAGAACCCCGCCATCTTTTTCCTCAATCGAATGTCGATGATGCCAGTATCGATTTGGCCCAGAAATCTGATCATCCACGAAACTCTTCCCAAGATCGACAGCCTTAATCTCGCTCACCCAAGGCCACCAAATCCCAGGTGCAATCTTGACCTTATAAGTGATGATTTCTCCCTCATAAAGCTCTTCAGACGGTAAGCTGACGATCTCGAAACCCATTTCAGGAGGAGTGAGATCTTCAAGATTTCGGGGTGAGGTGATAAAGTCCCACGCCTCTTCCATGGTAAGCGGAAGCCATTGTTCCTGCTTGAGTTGATGCAGCTTCATAAATTTTGCTGCAAGCTACTGCTATTTTTCTGATGAGCCTCCAAAAAGTTTAAAAAGTGTGCCCACACCCTCTTGAATGACTTCATTTTTCAACTGGTCGGCAGCCTCTGGCACCCCGGGAATGGCCGGAAGCCCACGCTCCTGGAGCAATTTTTTAACTGAACCTCCCAGAGCTTCGGTCCCGTATTTAAGAACCAGCTTTCCGGTCCCAGCCGCTTTTTCAAACATCCGTAACCCAGCCGCCCGAATGAGACGCTCACTAAGATCCTCCTCAGGCTCATCGAGAGTTCCACTGATCAACACCTCCGTCCACAGAAGCCCATTTTTCCCACGCTGAAAGACCTTAGTCTCCGCACCCGGTAAATGCGCCAGAGTTCCAGGAGTGATTCCAACTTGAAATTTCCCCTGCCGAATACTTCTACCAGAAATCACAAGTCCCCCTTCGACCTGCACTAAGCCTTCACTTGCAAGTCGAACCTTATTCAGCTCAAGCCGTCCCCCTTCATAACGGTAGCTCAAACTCGCTTCACTAAAGACTAGACGTCGAAAACGAGCAGTATTCGCATACGCCGCAATCCGATCTAAGACCGGGAGCGCTGTCAACACGCCCTGATCGAGAGTCAGCTCTCCCCGGATCACTGGAGCATGTTCAAGATCTCCTCGGACATCAAACTCACTCTTCACCACCCCTTGTAAACGTTGCTTCCAATTTTCTGAAACTAACTCCTCACACCGTGCTCCAGCGAGAACCCCTTTGATATTCCAACTGTTAGCCTCACTCGCCAGTTCGTATCTTCCCTCAGCAGTAATTGTCGCCTCCTTAAAAAGAGTTCCCTCTGAATTAAGTAAAAAGAGACTCCCATCTGCCACCCGAGCTTTAGCGGACGAAAGCCGTAATTCGGGAACCAACTCGAGTGGAGTCTTGATCTCAGCTTGCCTCAGATGAATATCGTAAATGGCTGCCTTTAAATCTGGCTCAACTTCGAGACTCGCCTCATCCCAAGACCAGCCCCCAGCCTCAGTGATAATCTCACCTCGCAAACGTTCTACGAGCACTTGATCCACCTCATATTCATCAGGTAAATAGTCCGCAAGAAAACTACGTTCCCGCTTTCTAACCGGTGGAGCCTCTCCCCGCTCTTTTGTGAGATCAGCAGTCACCTCGACATCACGAACCCGAATCGCTGAGATGTCATAAGTCCCTCCGAGAGCCGCAGAAATATTCACCTGAGCCTCGATCGTTTCCGCATTAATCTGCTGAACTTCATTGGTATCGTATGCCTTCACCCCTGAAGTCCGGGCCGTCCAGCCATCCCACTCAAATGGCTCCACAACGACATGTGCTTCAAGTCGCTCACTTGCGCGATCAGTCACTAATTCACGAAAATCTTCGCTTTTAAGGTAATTCCTCACCGCTCGATAACTCAGCACTAAGCCGATCACACAAACCAACAGGAAAACTCCTCCTAAAAGACTCAATTTTTTTCCGAAACGCTTACCCTGCCGTGCCCTGCGCCGTCTACGACTTGCCATAAGGCAGATTAACGTCTTTTCGGCAGTGCTGAAATCGAGAAAAAGAGAAATATCGATTAAAACGACAAAGCGATGAGGCTTGTTAGCTTCTCAAAACGTCATAAATTTCGCCAACTGTCGTATTCAAAAATAAAATTTCATTTAATCCAATGTCAACTCCTTATCAATCACCAAGCCCACCAAAACAGAGTTCGCTGCCTCCCAGCCTCCCAAAACAGAAATCTCTTGGTGATGACGTCGGCATGAGAATGCTCTTGCCCGTTGGGCGTTCGGGCTGGGCGATAGCGGCAGGCTACCTCGGTCTATTTGGACTCATCGTCTTTCCTGCTCCCTTAGCATTAATCGTGTCAGTTATCGCGATTCGAGACATCCTAAAGAGTAAAAACAGTTCGAAACCAAAGCGAGGTCTCGGTCGTGCCATCTTTGGATTAATCGTCGGCATCGTTGGAACGGCAGCTTTGATCTTTATTCTATCCAATTCCTACAGCCAGTAGCCTAAATAAAAGTTCTGATACAAAAACTGAGGTACAAAGATGAAATTTGGCAATAATCCAAGGCTGGAAACACCTGTAAAAAAGGAAACCTCTGATAACTTATTAAATCACGCCGACTTACCATTCGTCATTTTATGGATGACGATAACAATACTAGGAAGTATTTGGTCATCCTTTCTAAGTTACCAGAGATATGAAATTACGATCTCAAACCATCATATATACTACATCTTGATACAAATTATCGGTATTTTAAACGCCAATGAAAAAATTCGAAAAAAAATCGGATACTCCCTAGTTTTCTTCTGGATTGCATTAGATTTTGCCCATGTCTTTATGGAGATTTAAAAAAAGAACTCAATTGATGATTCCGCAAAGCATTCTCTTGAACCTCGATCGAATTTCAATCGACTAAAAATATCATTTCATTGTGATCAACTGAAATATCATCTCTGATTAGATCAGGAAATTGGCGCTTATTCTTAGTATTTTTGCGAAATGACTTCTACAGAATTCATCTAAAAAGGCCGAGTACCTTCGTGGACGTTAAGTTCAAATCCAGCACCATCAGGAGCGCCAAATGCCCATAGTTTTTGCAGATGATACTGGGAGAACCACCGGAACTCCCCTCACCGCAGTTACCAAAGCCTGGAGGATCAGGGTAATCCGCTTTTAAGAAAATTCGCTCAAGGGACTCAGGGGTCTACACAAGGGAGCTACCCAGACTAAAGTAAGCGTAATTGCCTTAAAGATCGTTTTTAAAACCACTGATTACTCTGATTACCCTGATTTCACTGATGCCGAGATTACGGAACCTGAGAAAATCAGGGTAATCAGAGTAATCAGTGGTTTTCTTACGCAACACCTCAAATTTCGCCCTGCCTATGCTCTGAATTTCTCCCTTGTGGACATAGAGCTCGACATACAGTGGGCCTGCAAGAAGTAGTGAAAGCGCAAATATTTTAGGCACTAAGGAGTAACACCCCTCAATCGCAGTTTTAGCACCTTACGAATCTCGCGTATTCTACCAATTCTGCTCGAGACGATTTCCCCACACTTACGCTTGCGTGTCGCTGCAGCATCACCTCTAATCCGCGCTGCCTTGACCAACGCCATTCTTGCTCTTGAAGACGGCCGCATTTTTCGCGGACGTGCCTTTGGACACACCGGAACCACTTCCGGTGAGATCTGCTTTAATACTTCCATGACGGGGTATCAGGAAATCATCACCGATCCGTCCTATCGCGGTCAGATCGTCACGATGACCTACCCACTCCAAGGAAATTACGGGGTCAACCCCGAGGACGCCGAGTCCGCATCGCCTCATGTGCGCGGTTTTGTCATCGGCGAACTCTGTGAAATTCCATCCAATTGGCGCTCACAACAGTCGCTCAATGACTATTTCGTGGAGCATCAAATCATCGGAATCGAAGATATTGACACTCGTGCGCTCACGAAACATCTCCGCTCCCAAGGAGCGATGCGCGCCGTGATCTCTACGGAACTTTCTGAAGAAGAAGCCATTCAGGCAGCAAAGGATTCCGCTCCGATGGCGGGAAGTGACTTCGTCAAAGAAGTTTCCACGGAGAAAGATTACCTCTGGGAAGGAGAATCACGTCTCTGGACCATTCCTAGTGTCACCACAAAGCAGGAGACAAATTACATCGATCTCCCACCTGCGAAATATCGGCTCGTGGCTCTCGATTTCGGGATCAAATACAACATTCTTCGTTCTCTACGGCAGGCTGGATTCGAGGTGGAAGTCGTCAACTGCCGGACGACGACGGCGGACATCCTCGCCAAGAAACCAGATGGCGTTTTTCTCTCAAACGGCCCCGGAGATCCGGCAGCACTGGGATATATTCACGAGGAAGTGAAACAGCTCATCGGGAAAGTCCCCCTCTTCGGGATCTGTCTTGGACATCAAATTTTAACGCACTGCTTCGGTGGCACGACTTATAAGCTGAAATTTGGCCACCGTGGTGGAAACCACCCGGTCAAAGATCTCAGAAGCGGAAAGGTCGACATCACAGCTCAGAATCATGGCTTTGCGACGGATGACAAATCTCTCCCCGATTACGTCGAGATCACTCACGTAAATCTCAATGACCAGACGGTCGAAGGCATGCGGAGCACTAAAGATCCTGTCTTTTCAGTCCAGCATCACCCTGAGGCTGCTCCAGGACCAAATGACGCTAAAAATTTCTTCGGAGAGTTCATCGAGATGATCGAGGCCTCCCGATAATCCACACGCACATTTTCATAAAATGAATACCATCATTTGCGGGCTCCAGTGGGGCGACGAAGGCAAAGGCAAAATCGTTGACTTCCTGACGGAAGAAGCGGATCTCGTCGTCCGTGGTCAAGGCGGCAATAACGCGGGCCACACCGTCATTGCGAAGGGCAAAAAATATGTCCTTCACCTCATTCCATCTGGAATTCTCTGGGATAAGCAGTGTGTCATCGGAAATGGAGTCGTTATGGACCCCATCGGCCTCTGTAAGGAAATCGAAAGTTTAGAAGCGGAAGGCGTGCCTATCACTCCTGAAAAGCTTCTCATTTCTGACCGTGCTCACGTGGTTCTCCCCTACCACCGAGAACTAGATGCAGCGCGGGAAATATCTCTCGGTGACAAAAAAATCGGCACGACTAAGCGTGGTATCGGCCCGACTTATGCTGACAAGGCAAACCGAATTGGCCTCCGTCTCGCTGACTTCCGTGATCCAGCGAAAGCAAAGGAGCTCATCACTCTCAGGCTTGAGGAAGCGAATCGGACTCTCTCCTACCACGATCTTCCGACCTTTGAAATGGAAGCCGTCTACGCCGAAGTAGAAGCATCTATTGACCGCCTGCGGCCACACTTTGCCAATGTCATCCCGACCGTTCATGAGTCCTGGAAAAAGCAGGAGACCATCCTCTTTGAAGGCGCTCAGGGAACCTTCCTCGACATCGACTTCGGGACTTACCCTTTTGTCACTTCTTCAAATACGACCTCGGGAGGAGCCTGCACTGGTTCTGGCTGTCCACCACATGCCATCGACCGCGTTGTAGGTGTTTGTAAAGCTTACACCACCCGTGTCGGCTCCGGTCCTTTCCCGACTCAGAATGACGATATCGCCGAGTTCTTCCACTCCCGTGGGATGGAATTTGGTGCCACTACTGGGCGCCCTCGCCGCTGTGGTTGGCTCGATACCGTGCTTATTCGCTATGCCGTCATGGTCAATGGCGTCACTGATCTTGCCATCACCATTTTAGATGGCCTTGATGAGAGAGAGACCATCAAAATCTGTGTCGGCTATGAAATTAATGGTGAAGTCCATGAATTCCCGCCTGCCGAGCGTGACTACTGGGATGTCATCACCCCGATTTACCAGGAAGTCCCTGGCTGGAAAGAAGACACCACCCAGTGTCGTTCATACGAAGAACTCCCGCAGCTCGCGAAAGATTACCTCGCCCGGATCGAAGAATTAACAGGAGCTCCTGTTTCCTACGTGGGCGTGGGACCTGATCGCGAGCAGACGATCATTCGCTAAACCTTTTCTATGTCATCTGCCGCCACAGTTCCGCGCCATATTGCCGTCATTATGGATGGCAATGGTCGCTGGGCCAATGCGCGTGGCTTACCGAGAAAAGCCGGTCACCGTGCCGGAGCGGAAGCCGTCCGCGAAGCCGTTGAAATCTGCCAGGACCTCAAGGTCGACTACCTCACCCTCTACGCCTTTTCTTCAGAAAACTGGAACCGGCCCGAAGAGGAAGTGAAGTCACTCATGAAGCTGCTCGAGCGTTTCCTGAAGACGAAAGCCCGCGAAATCACGAAGAAAAATGTGCGCCTACAGGCCATCGGAAGACTCCACCTTCTGCCGGACCATGTCAGGCGCGAGTTAGATCAAGTGATCTCTGACACACGTGAGAACGATGGCCTCACGCTGGTTTTAGCCCTTTCCTACGGAAGCCGAGAGGAACTCGTCGATGCTACCCGGGCCATTGCCAACAAGGCCGCTGCGGGAGAGATCTCTCCAGATGAGATTGATGGCGAGCTTGTCAGCCAGCACCTCTACACCAGAGATTGTCCAGACCCTGACCTCCTCATCCGAACTTCTGGAGAACTCCGTCTTTCGAACTTTCTCCTCTGGCAGCTAAGCTACGCTGAAATTTTCATTTCTCAGAAAAATTGGCCTGATTTTCGCAAAGCTGACTTCGAGGAAGCAGTCGCTGAATACGCTCGCCGGAACCGGAGATTTGGCAAAGTCTAACGCCACCCCATTTTAAAAACCGTGAGCACACCACAGTTACAAAACATTCTCCTAGTCGATCCAGACCACGATTATCTCGACTGGGCCACAAAGCATCTCGATGCTGAGAGTGTCAAAATCCTTCGCTGCGATGATGCCGATAAAGCCATAAAAGTGGTTGGTAAAGCTGAAATCGACCTCGTTATTTGTGACTTAAAGCTCACCCCTTTTAATGGTTTAGAGCTTCTTGATAAAATTCGTGCCAGCTCACCGAACACGGTTGTCGTACTTACCGCAGCCTTTCCCACCACAGGCCAAATTATCGAATCGACCCAACGTGGCGCGCACGAAGTTCTCCGCAAGGAAGCGCTCGCCTTCGAACTACGTGGCGTAGTGGAAGCAGCCCTCCAGCTTGTCGATCAACGGCGAGAATCATCCCCAAATGATGATGAAAGACAGGTCGCTGGGAAAAATGCCATCATCGGAATTTCACGTCCCCTTCAAGACGTGCTCAAAGTCGTTGGACGTGTGGCACAGTCAGACGCTCCCGTCCTCGTCACTGGAGAGAGTGGCACCGGTAAAGAACTGGTCGCTAAATCAATTCACGACTACAGCCCGCGCCGAAATAACGAAATCCTCATCATCAACTGTGGCGCCATCCCGGATAATCTTCTCGAGTCCGAGCTCTTCGGGCATGAAAAGGGATCGTTTACGGGCGCGATGGCACGCCGAGCAGGCCGCTTTGAGGAATGCCACGAAGGGACTCTCTTTCTCGATGAAGTCGGAGACCTCCCACCTAGCGTCCAAGTGAAGCTTTTACGAGTTCTCCAAGATGGCAGCTTTTCCCGTGTGGGAAGTAATGAAGTTTTAAAAACAGACGTCCGCATCGTCACCGCCACTAACAAAGATCTAGCTGCTGAAGTCACCGCTGGTCGCTTCCGAGAAGACCTCTACTACCGGCTCAATGTCGTAGAAATCACGCTTCCCCCACTCCGTCACCGTCAGGAAGACATCCCTCTTCTAGCAGAGTTCTTCCTCGACCGCATTGCCCGACGTAATAATCAGGGGCGTTACCAGCTTTCTCATGAAGCCGTTCAGCACCTGAAGGATCATCGCTGGCCGGGGAATGTCCGTGAACTCGAAAATACGATGACGAGAGCCTGTGCTCTCGCCTCCAATGAGCTTCTCCTCCCTGATGACATCCCTCTCGGTCGTGCCCCCACCGCAGCAGTCGGCACGATGGATGATGCCCTAAAGCTAATCACCGAAACCTGCTCTCGAGATGGAATGAATGCTCTCTCATCGTCCCGCAAGGAACTCATCAACTACGCCCTGAAACAATGCGATGATGACTTATCGCAAGCAGCTGAATTACTTGGTTGCTCGGTAAAAGAGCTTAAAAAAGAAACGACTTAGCAACGCTTCAGCGCTCCCTACCATCATGTCGCTGGACCTTGCTCCAGCAGTCCCTTACAAGATAACGAATGCAAACTGCTGTCTACGCTGGAAGCTTTGACCCCCTCACCAATGGTCATCTATGGATGATTCGGGAGGGCTTGGAACTCTTTGAGCGCCTAGTGGTGGCGATCGGGAGTAATCCTTCTAAAAACTACACCTTTTCCATCGAAGAACGCCTCGAACTTCTCCGGGAGTCCATCCCTTCTTGCGAGCGATTAACCATTACCCATTTTGATAACCGATATCTCGTTGATTATGCCAAGGAGATGAATGCAGACTTTATCCTGCGCGGCATCCGCTCACCCCAAGATTATGAATATGAGCGTGTCATGCGACATATCAATGGCGATATGGCACCTGAAATTCAGACCGTTTTCCTCATGCCTCCGCGCGATATCGCAGAACTTTCCTCAAGTATGATCAAAGGGCTCATTGGACCAGAAGGCTGGCAAAAAACTGTCCGCCGCTACGTCCCTCAGGCTGTCTTTTCAAAACTCGAAACCGTCAGCTAACAAAAACACCATGGCTACCCTAGGCATCGCTCTCGCATCATTGGTGCTCTACTTCGTAGCTTACCATACTTATGGAAAGTGGCTGGGAGCAAAACTCTTTCGGCTCGACCCAAAAGCGAAAGTCCCCTCCATCGAACTCGAAGACGGAAAGGACTACGTCCCCAGTGATAAGAAGGTTATCTTTGGGCACCACTTTACCTCCATTGCTGGCACAGGCCCCATCGTTGGCCCAGCCCTAGCCGTCATCTGGGGATGGGTTCCAGCTCTCCTATGGGTGCTTTTTGGATCAATTCTGATCGGCGCCGTTCATGACTTTGGATCGCTTGTTGTCTCCTTACGAAACAAAGGCCAAACCGTAGGTGACATCGCTGGCCGCGTCATCACAAAGCGCACTCGCCTCCTCTTCCTCTCCCTCCTCTTTCTCGCCCTAACCATCGTCTTGGCGATCTTCGGCTTAGTCATCGCAGCGGTCTTTCGCATGTATCCGCAGTCGATCTTTCCCTGCCTCGTTCAGATCCCTCTCGCCCTCGGAATTGGTATCTGGATTCATCGAAAAGGCATCAACCTGCTCCTTCCTTCCATCATTGCCCTCTTGGTGATGTTGGCCTCGATCGCTCTCGATCTCCGCTCCATTGAAACCTTCAATGCGACCTTAGCACAGTGGAGTCACCTCCAGTGGTCTGCAGTCCTCTTGGGTTATTGTTTCTTTGCCTCAGTGCTCCCAGTCTGGACCCTGCTTCAACCTCGAGATTATATTAACGCCCTTCAACTCATCGCGACTTTAGGACTTGTCGTACTTGGCTTAATCGTAGCCTCATTTATCGGTAGCGACGGGAGAGAGCTCAAGATTGTCGCTCCCGCTTTCCGCTGGAATCCAGAAGGAGCCCCCCTCATCTTCCCCTTCCTCTTCATCACCATCGCCTGTGGCGCGATCTCTGGCTTTCACTGCCTCGTCTCTTCTGGGACTTCTTCCAAACAGCTGAAATGTGAAACCGACGCCACCTTCATCGGCTTCGGTTCTATGCTTACGGAAGGCTTTTTAGCCGTCCTCGTCATCCTCGCCTGCGTTGCCGGTCTTGGCCTCGGTGTGCAAGCAGGTGATGGCATGCTCTTTGGAGAACAGGCTTACCAAGCCCGCTATGAAAGCTGGAATTCAGCCCAAGGGCTAGGAGCAAAAGTAGGAGCCTTTGTCGAAGGCAGCGCAAACTTTCTCAAAGCACTGGGATTACCTGCTAGCTTTGCCATCGCTATTATGGGGGTCTTTGTAGCCTCATTCGCAGCGACCACTCTGGACACTGCCTGTCGATTACAGCGCTATGTTGTCCAGGAACTGGCAGCCACACTCTCTCCTGCCGACCCTAAAAAATGGAATCCTTTCCGTTGGCTTACAAACCGATATGGAGCCACTCTTTTTGCCATCGTCGTGGCCTTTCTCATCGCCCGACTCCCAGGAGCAGACGGAGTCCCGGGAAAAGGAGGCACCCTTCTCTGGCCTCTCTTCGGAGCAATCAATCAACTCCTCGCAGGACTCGCCTTTCTCGTCATAACGTTTTGGCTAAGACGCCGCCGCCTATCCCGACTCATCACCATCATCCCCGGAGCGCTCATGCTCCTCCTCCCCGCCATTGCCATGGCCATGAATCTACGAAACTTCGCCCAAGATAGCCAATGGCTCCTCTTCGGAATTGGTTTTGCCACCATCCTTCTCGAAATCTGGATGATTCTAGAAGCAGCCTCAGTCTGGAAAAGTGTCAAAGGCGTCCTTGAAGAAGAACCTTCGGATATTTCTACTCAGTCGGAAGCCGGTCGCTCCTGTTGATCAGATTTTGGAGATATCACCTATTCGTATTGTGACCCCCTAAGAACGCTTGATCAGAATGCGAAAATCAACATCTGAGAGGACAAATAGCAAAATCCCGACTACCCACGACGACCCATCTTATGGGAAATTTTAATGAGACTTCTGCTCATGAGTGAAGTCCTTCATTGACCACACCGCAGAGTGCGCTCAAATGACAAGATCTTGAGCACAGAATATCGATCCACACCCACCGACACCGCGGGAATGCCAAAAGGCATTCCCTACATTATCTGCAACGAGATTGCTGAACGCTTCAGCTTCTACGGCATGAAGGCCGTTCTCACGATCTTCATGGCTCAGTATCTCTGGCTCATGGGCGACGTGCCGATGGAACAGATGTCTGAAGTCGAAGCGAGCGCGAATTATCACAAATTCAATAAATGGGTCTATCTGACGCCCTTCATTGGAGCCCTTCTCGCAGATATTATTTTTGGAAAATATAAGGTCATTATCTGGCTTAGCTTGGTCTATTGCATGGGCCATGCCTGTCTTGCCTTTATGGGAGTCACCGGATCTGCTGGTTGGTGGCTTTTTGCTGGACTTGCCCTGATTTGTCTCGGGTCAGGCGGGATCAAACCATGTGTCTCAGCGCATGTCGGTGATCAATTTGGACCTAAAAATCAAGACCTACTCACTAAGGTGTTTAACTGGTTTTACTTTGGCATCAACCTTGGCTCCTTCGTTTCAACTCTCCTCACTCCATGGCTCTTAGAGTGGTATGGACCTCACTGGGCTTTCGGCGTCCCTGGTGGCCTGATGGCACTAGCCACGATCTTTTTCTGGATGGGTCGGAATAAGTTCATTCATATCCCACCAGGTAAAAACGACTTTGCTGAAGAGCTTTTCAGTAAGGACGGCATGATGGCCATCGCTCGACTTCTCCCACTGTATCTCTTCGTGGCATTTTTCTGGGCTCTCTTTGACCAAACTGGATCTTCATGGATTTTTCAGTCACAAGATATGAATCGCCAGTTCTTAGGAAGAGAATGGCTCCCCTCTCAGATTCAGGCTATCAATCCCATTTTAATCCTGATCCTCGTCCCAATTTTCTCTCTCTTCATTTACCCGCAGATTGGCAAGCTGGTTCGACTCACCCCTCTTCGAAAAATCGGAGCAGGCTTATTTCTTACCGTGGTGTCATTTGCCATGATTGCAATGATCCAGCTTTCCATTTCAGCTGGTAGCACTCCCAACATCGGGTGGCAGCTTCTAGCCTATCTCGTTATCACCGCAGCCGAGGTTCTCGTCTCGATTGTCTGCCTAGAGTATTCTTACACCCAAGCCCCGAAGAATTTAAAATCCTTCATCATGGCTGTCTTCTTCCTCTCCGTCTCTTTCGGAAACCAGATCACGGAATCGGTGAACAACTTCATTCAAATTGAAGACCCTACCGTAAAGTTCTTATCTGATAAAAAAGAAGGCCTACACCGTCATCCCGGTTTTGATCAAAAAGCTGATACTACGGATGACATTATCTTCACTCTCGAGGAAGGAAAAGTCACTGAAACAGTCTTACCAGCGCAAAGCTCACTTGATGAAGCGGTGAAAATCCTAACCCAATGGGCTCAAAACAATGGAAACACCCTTCCCACGACTGAAGAGGCCAGCTCGATGATTACGGCCCTCAAAGATCCTTGGGGACAGCCTCTCCAATATACGCGCCTCGCGAGTAAAACCTCACGCCTCACAAGTATCGGTCCGGATAAAGAAGCGGAGACACCATGGGATCAAGGGTATATCTTGACGATCGCCGCACCCGAAACTCCGACTGAGAAAAAGCCCACCAAGAAAACCTGGCTCGAAAAGCGCAAAGCTGAGCTAGGAATCAAAGATGAAGCGAGCAAAAGCAGTGAACTAATTTCGACAAAAGTCTTCACTGGAGGTCAGGCAAAGCTGGAAGGTCCAGCCTACTACTGGTTCTTCACAGGTCTCATGCTAGCAGCTGCTATTATCTTTATTCCTTACGCGATTTTCAGTAAGGAAAAGTCCCATATGCAGACTCAGGAATCAACTGACTAAGCTACCTAGCTAGGGACTCGGAATTACTCATGGACAGAGAGTTTAGCAACACGCAATCTCCAACTCAGAAACGGAAAGAACAGGTAGATTGAGCTAAAACCGTGATATTAATAAAACTGTTCTGAAAAAAAAAGATTGCGTATATTAATTGTAGTTACATTGTGTTTATATGCGAATTCTTACAAGTCTCTGTGGCCTGCTCATATTTGCGGGGGGATTGCCAGCTGCTATCATCATTGACAACTTCAATACTGGTAGTCTTGATTTTAGCTCCTCTGATGTGATTTCACAACAAGGGCTGGATGCCAATTCGGTATTAAGTGCTAATCGCACGGTGAGCGGAAGAGCATTAGGCTCCGCATCAATGGATGTGCGAGTCAATACAACTGAAAGTACTTTTTCCTTCTCGAGCAGCAATTTTGGCTATTTTGCGATTACGTATTCCTTCAACTTGGAGAACCAAGTTGACCTTCTCGCGAACGGTGACACTTCCTTCCTTTTGAACTTTGCCTATGTAGATCCTGGGTTTTGGCGTGGACGATACGGGTTCACCGTCGATGGCGTTCGTTATAGTCTTGCGAGAGAGCTATTCGAATTGAACGGGTCTGGAACGATTGAGGTTCCATTTTCGGCGTTCACGAGTGCAGCATCTTTCACTCCAACTGAGATTATCTTTTCCGCAGATCGAGTTGAGCCAAACTTGCGACTCGAGCTTTCATCGATCACGACTATCCCAGAGCCTCGGCTGCCTGTCCTTCTTGTAATTGGTGCAGTTTGTACCGCAATAAATTGCAGAACAAGACGTCGATCTCATGAGAACACCTGAGTGGTGCGCGTTTGCCGATGATTGGTATTACACCGTCTATAATTCTAAGAAGACACGAGCTAGAGTCGAACGACTTGCCAAGAGTTTCGAAGTATTGCGGCTTGTGGTGGGTGATTCTGATGACTCTTATGCCATTTATCACTATCGGGATGGTATTTTGCGTCGTGGAGTTGAACTGAACGCTTGAGACTTAGAGCCTCCTCGGGTAGAGCTGGATGTCGGAACTCCTTTCGCTTGGGAATGCCCAATAAGAAAGGGGGAAGATCCTTGGGAGTTATTGATGGATGTCGCAGCCGAACTCGGAGTGGATATGCTCGACCTAACTGAGTCGCGCAAAACTTTCGTGCTTAGATAAACAGAATCGGGTCCCCGTCACTGACTAACGCCAGCCATCGAATAAAGCGCCCCTGATTCATTCTGGACAGAGAGTTTTAGAACCCGCAGTCTTCACCCTTGGCGCGGGAAAAGCAGCTAAACTGACCTGAAACCGGGATACTAATTATACTGTTCGGCTGAAGAAGAATGCGTGTTCCGATATTATATATTTTTGCGGGACTCCCAGCTTCAGGTAAATCGACTCTAGCGAAAATGTTGGCGGTTCATAGTCATGCGGCATATGTTCAAGTCGATACCGTAGAGCAGGCTTTGAGAGATTTATGTGATTGCGATGTCTATGGTGAGGGGTACGAGCTTTCTTACCGAGCGGCATCGGATACTTTGTCGGTGGGAGTTAATGTTGTAGCGGATTCCTGTAACACGATAGAACTCACAAGGTCTAAGTGGATGTCAGTAGCTACCCATATCGGCGCACGATTTGTGAATATCGAGGTGGTGTGCTCTGATCTTATGGAGCACCGAAGACGTTTGGAAACTCGCCGAGATGATATTAAGAACTTGCCGCAGCTTTCATGGGATAGCGTAGTTAATCGAGAGTGTGATGAGTGGTTATCTGAGAGGATTGTGGTGGACACAGCTGGAGTGAGTGAGTCTCAGGCTTTTGGGATGCTTTCACGAATGCTTAGCGAGCTTGCACAAATTGCCAAATAAGTCGCTGCTCCCGACGTCTAACAGCTTCTTGGGTTCTCGGGGCGTTTATGTAGTTTGTGAGTGTCTCTTTGGTGACGGAGCTTCTCGGTAGTTCGAGTTAACCACCAGAGAGCTCAAACGTTGGGGTCCAGGGCTCCTACACAAGGGAGTAATGCAGACTAAAATCTTGCTAGAGTGATCGCCATTACTTGGAAAATCGTTTTAAAAACCACTGATGCCTA
>CALGMJ010000168.1 GCA_937958875.1 uncultured Verrucomicrobiales bacterium
TCTCAACTTCGCGAAGCAGTGCTTTGCCAATTCCCTGTCCATAAAACTCGCGCAAAACGTAAAGTCGAATTATGTCTACTTTCTCGCCGGACAAATCACTTCGTGCATGCCCAATAATTCGATCATTGCTAACAGCAACGATGCTGTGCGTGTTTGGATCGTCGATTTCCAGTGCAATTAATTCTGGCGTATGCACCTTATATGACTGCGCGAGAAGCTCTTCGTCCGTTTGAATGCCACGATAAGCATCAAGCCAAATTTCACGTAGCAATGGTCCAATTTTTTCGCAGTCACTTTGACGAAGTAGACGAATATCTATGGCGCTCAATTCTTCATTTCCTTCCCGTATTTCGCATTAAAGCGGTCAATCTAGCTCTGTGGAATTGGAAACTCATTCTTTAGGAATTTCTCAAAATTATCACTACCAAAGCCAACCCACGATGCTCTCTCGTGATCGTCTGGATACTCAAGGAAGTAGTTGCTGCAGTGCCAACAGAGTAAAGTTTCGAATATCAGCTTTTCACCACGATACAACCGCACTCCATGGATAGGGAAATGACACAGTAACTTCCACCAAATTTTCTCACATTAAAACACAGAAGTCACCGGGAACTTTCGATGCTGTATTGAGTTGATCCCTACCTCTATGTCATACAGCTTGGATTCTTGGTCCTCTCGCCCAACGTCACTCAATCTGCCAACGTCCAACTCTTTCAGAAATCTCGCTTTGGGTACACCTCGCTTGTGGGAAATCAGCAGGGCAACAATGAGAAATCCGTAACAACGCGGAAGAAGAGTAAGCTTTCCTCAGGACGAAGCCTTTGCGAAACCGTCATCTTTAACCACTCTTCGCCAACCTGCTCTGAAGCTAAGGCTGAATAGCTATTTCTTCCTAAGAGCCAGAAGCTCCTGATGATTCATTCACGTCAACTTTTGTTCTAACACAAACTTTCACGCCAGACATGCTGACATTTCACTTCTTTGGCTTAGGTACATATCGTAATCTGCGAATCCTTTTCCTTCTTTTCTTCTTATTCTGAGCCACCTTTTCTCGATCAACCTCTACAAATTTCACTGTATTCGAAATGCCTTCTACTGGAATTAAAGCAAATCCTCCGGAGCGAATCGTATTTCGAAGGAGTTTGTAAACTTCTCCATTGGTCAGAGGCCCGGCTTGGTTGAATGTAAACTCAGAGAGACGAGCTGATTTACTAAGAATCACCCGCTGCCTAGAGTAGTCCCAGATCACCCCGGCAATATCTAGCCCTGACGCTCTAGGAAACTCGACCTTCTGCCCCGCCTTTAATGAAACTCGATCCGCATTCGATACTTGCTTTACAAGGACTTCTTCCACCTGGTCTGCGATATCTTCCGGGTAATCCGGAAGCTCGTGTCTCACTAATTTATGCTGTCCCTTATGCTCCAGATCAGGCTCTAACTTCCACCCCTCAACTTCCAATTGAATCTCTAACAGCTTCCCGACTTCTGGTCTAGTCAGTGGGCCTCGTTGCACAAAAAATAGCCGAAAAGATTCGGGCTCGTTCGAAAGGTGAACGACTCGGTCTGTGTAAGACTTGAAAAGTTCGACCAGATCTTTGGCATCAGTCTTGGGATATTCGAGGGTATGCCCGGGTAGAATAACCGGCTCCCCCTCTTCTGCTCGTATCAATGAAGCTAGGGCTATGGCAAAAAAGAGACAGGCGACTTTCACAAAAAAAAGGTAATACAGGGAGAATCAGAGTCAGCGATATTTTTTTCTAAAATATCACGTAATCGTAAAAGAAGTTCCTGACTAATGGAAGATGACATGGTGAGATGTTTGTTCATCTCGCAAATCTATTCGCTCCGGGTGGTCCATCCAATTCCGCAGGCAAGGCCATCCGGAGCATCACTATTTTTTAGACACTACATTTTCTTCCTTTGCTTATGAAACCATCATTCCTCTCTCTTTTGACAATCCTCAGTGCCAGCACAGCCATGGCTCAACTGCCTGGTGACCAACACTGGCGCTATGATTTACCCCAGCTCAGCCCTGAACCCTTTGCTTTTACAAGCACTGACACCCATCTTTATGCAGGTGGGCTTTTCCTACTTACTGACGGCTTACAAGGCTCCGCCGGGAAAGATATGGCTCGCTTCAACTATAGTACGGAAGAATGGGAGCCAATGCCCGGTCGTGCTGATGGCCGAGTCGATACCATCGTGAACGGTGGGGATGGATTTCTTTACTATGGAGGAAACTTTAGCAGCCCGGGAGGGACAAGCGCCAGACGAGTGGCCCGCTTCGAGCTAGCCACGGAAACTTGGGAAGCCTTCTCAGATGACAATTTCCAACTCACCGAGGCCGACTGGTCTGACGGACCTGCCGACGGACGAGTGCTTGCGATCACGAAGTCAGGCGACTTTGTCTATGTGGGTGGAAATTTCACCCTCGCAAGTGTGCCGATCGAAGAGCGCTTTATCTTACGCTTCAATCTGACCACCCGAAGCTGGAGCAGGGTGGGAAATGGCACTCAGTCCACTGTCGATGACCTTCTCACCATGCCCAATGGCGATGTTCTTGCCGCAACACGGAGCTCCGCTGGACTCCAACTTTGGGATGGCTCCAGCTGGAGTAACTTTGGTGGAAATATCAGCGGCGGTGATGACACCACGGACCCAAATTCTATCCGCTTTGCTCCCGCTGCCATCCGCGTCATGAAACGCCACCCAGATGGCCGAATTTTCGTAGGGGGAAATTTAGACTCCGCTGGTGGAAGTCCCGCCAGCTTCGTGGCCGCTTACAATCCGGCCAATAACACTTGGGACAATCTCGCGGGAGGATTTGGCCCGGAGTATATTCAGTCGAATGGGACCAATTTCACTGCCGACGGCATTTACGATATGGTAATCGATTCGGAAGGACGGGTGATCGTCTGTGGGGACATCCAGAGTGACGCGGCCCAAACAACTCGCCTACTCAGTCACATCGCAATGTGGGATGATACCGGCGAATGGAAACCGCTCGGCTCCGGCTTAGGGACGACAGGTTCTCAAATCGTGAACTGCTTAGCCATTGGCCCCGACGAAAAACTCTACGCAGGAGGCACATTCAATCGCGGTTGGCTCAATGCTCGTAGTGCGACCACTCAAATCGCGGTGTGGGATCCGAATAATATCCTCTCGCCCATTCCGACAAGCTTTGAAAACCCCATTATCACTTCTGAAAATGGCACTCTCTTCATGCATATCCGCACAGATCAGAGCCAGTATAAAATTCAATCTTCCACCACCCTCCCCTTCCCTAATCTAACAGATACCTCAGGGCGTTTCGGTGGAGGAAATTTTGGCTTCGTCAAAAGAGAGCTCGGTTCGAGTTCAGAGGCAGGGAAACGATTTTATCGCGTCTTTAAGTTTTAATCCTTACTGCGCAAAATTTCGATCTCGCTAGCGGAACCTTCTTCGGAAGGTTCCGTTTTTTTCTGCCCGAAATTAAATGTAAGAAAACATGTAATCGCCAAGCCGTCAGCCGACTAAGAGGGGTGAATCTAGCATCCATCCATGAACTCTTTTTCATTCATCCTCGGACTTCTGTCCTCGATCTTAACGGCGTCTCTTTTCGGCGCAGGTAACATCTTGATCGAAGGACGCGTCAATACCGCAGGCGTCATCACCTGGCCAAACATTAGTGACGGTGACCTCAACCCAAATCAAACGGCAACGCAATTTGCCCTCACGGATACGAACTACTTCACAGATCGTACTTTCCGAATCAGTAACACTGACAATAACAGTACTCTCACCGTCACTGTCAATGGGAACAGCCCAGCGAGTAGTTCGAGCCAGTTCAGCTTCCCGAACTTCCCAAACTCGAACTTCAATATCGCCCCAAATTCGAGCCGAACATTCACCATTCGCTATTCCCCAGTGCAAGGCGGCGGACGCACCACGACGATCACCATTTTGAGCAATAGCGGAAATGCGGGTAGCTCAGAGAGAACTTATACCTTCGCCGTCCGCGGCGATTCAAGAGAGGGAGAGATTTCTCTCAATTATAACCCATCTACCGGAAATGATGTTGGCATCGGTGATGGGGCTAGCGCCAGCTCCAGCCGGGGAACTGACTTCGGCCAGCTCCGAGTCGGTGGAGGCTCCGTTTCGAACAACTCCAGAACACGAGATTTTTATGTTAGAAATTCTTCCAGCGCTCCCGACCGACTGCGCTATAGCAATGCCGAAATCATCGGAGCAGATGCGAGCCAGTTCCAGCTCAATGGACTCGGGAACAGTACCCTCGGAACCGGGAACAATGACAATTTCACCATCTCCTTTAATCCCTCCAGCCCTGGGGTGAAAACAGCCACCTTCCGTCTCCGAAATAGCGACCGCGATGAAGACCCGTTCACATTCAACCTCAGAGGAGAAGGAACGGCCTTTGCGGAGATCAGCCTGACTGGAAAACGAGATCAATTTGGAACGACCTTTGACGCGATTCCAGATGGGAGCACCGTGACCGACTCAGCCAATGGCACTCGCTTCAACAACACGACGGTGGGAGAAAGTGTTGATTCCATCTTCCGTGTTACCAACGATGGAGATCGTACTTTGACTCTATCTAGTCATGACATTAGCGGACCTGGAGCAGAGGCTTTTAGCCTTTCAAACGTTGATACGGCAGTTCCAGTAGGAACATCAAGAGACTTTAACATCCGTTTCGCACCTCCAGGCTTCGGCACCTTTAACGCCACGGTCACTTTCAATACCAATGACGCAAATGAAAGTCCGTACAGCTTCGTAATCCGAGGAAGCGGCACGGCCCCCGAGATTGCGGTATCGGGACAAGCTCAAGCAGGCTCACCATTTCAAAATATCACCGATGGTGGAGGGAACTCCCCTGCCCTTGCCAATGGAACGGACTTCGGCACCCAGGATATCTCTGGCGGATCTGCGCAGAAGGTTTTCCGCATCACCAATAGTGGAAATATCACCTTAAACATCACTGACCGACGTTTCATCGGAGATAATAACGGAGAATTCAGTGTTAGTAATCTCCTCTCGTTTGGAAACCGAGCGATTGCTCCTGGCGCGAGCCATAACTTCACCCTTTCCTTTAACCCCTCCAGCGTGGGTACGAAGAATGTCATCTTCGAGATGGGGACAGATGATCCCGACGAAGATCCCTTCACCTTTGATCTTCGTGGGGAGGGAATCGGTTTCCCAGAAGTCAGAGTGCAGGGACGCCGGCGTGTCACCGCAGCTACCCTCTCCGAGATTTCCGATGGGGATACGACCCCACGCCCTGAAGATGGTACCGAAATGAACGACACTGAAGTTGGCGAAACATTTAATTCGCTCTTCCGCATTCACAATGACGGAGACGGCGCTCTCACCGTAAACGGAGCTTCGATTTCAGGCGGAGGCGGTGCCTTTCGCTTTGAGGGCACTCCCAATGGAACCATCGCTCCTGGAGCTTCGCGAGATTTCGACATCCAGTTTAACCCACCAGAAGGAGAAGATTATCGGGCTACAGTGTCATTTCGAACCAATGATAGTAACGAGCAGACCTTTAACTTTGATATTCAAGCAACTGGCCTCGCTTCCGAAATTCTCGTCAATGGTCGCGGAGGTGCCTCACAGTTTGGACCTATTCTCGATGGAGACACCACTCCCCGTCCACAAGATGGCACTGATTTCAGAGGAACTGGAGTGGGCGCAGATGAAGAATATGAATTCCGAATCGATAACACGGGAAACAAGACTCTGCGAATCACCGACGCACGCTTCATTAACGACACTGAAGGAGAATGGAGTTGGCGACAGCTCTTCCCTCTCCTCGGGGCCCGCAACATCGCTCCTGGCGAATCACATCGATTCTGGATCAAATTCACTCCGCAGAATGTGGGGGAGGAAATCGTCACCTTCGAACTGCGCAATGATGATCCTGACGAAGATCCTTACACCTTCCGCCTCAGAGCAGAAGGTGTCGGAGAACCCCAAATTCGAGTGCGAGGAATAACCGGATTAGGACTTCCCTTCGACATTGCCAATGGTGATTTGAATCCAGACCAAGATGTGACTCAGTTTGGCGACGTGGCCCCCTTTACCCCAAGGAGTCGCACCTTCCGCATCGTCAACGACGGCACCGATGATCTCATTTTTTCAGATGCTGATAGTAGCAACTCTCGCTTTGAAATTGATAATCTTCCGCGAAGTGTGGGTCCGGGGGAAACGCGAGATTTCACGATCACCTTTACCCCAAACACGATCGGTGACGACCAGCGCACGACTATCTCTCTAGTCGACAATGCGGGTGATCCCCCAGCCCCTCCGTATACCTTTGCTCTCACTGGAAATGGCGATGGCCCCCTCATCGAAGTGCTCGGTGGCGTCGGACTAACGACCGTGATCAACGATGGTGACCTGTTTCCACGTGAAGAGGATGGCACGATCTTCCCTGGGAGAGATCCATCCTCTGGCAGTGTCACGAACACATTTCTGATTCGAAACAGAGGCACGTCCGCCTTAAATATCCGTGCCGGTAGCGCTATCACTTCAGGGAAT
>CALGMJ010000169.1 GCA_937958875.1 uncultured Verrucomicrobiales bacterium
GTAGCTCAGAGTCAGGCTGTTGTCATATGGCAAGATGATGATCCATTGAGTGGAAGTAGTAATACAAGTTCTGGAATTTCTGTTACGACTATTGATGCATCAGGGATTACTAGTGATGGGACACGCACTGCTGTGGGAGAGGTTGCTCTCTTAGGAACGGATCAATTTTCAAATATCAATGGTAACCCTATTGCTCTTCCAAGTTCTGTTTTGGGAAATAGCTTTTCCTTCAGGGTGGATTATTTTGTCCCATCAAACACTACCTTAGATGGTCAGGATCAATTTTATCTCCAGATTAATTTTGACAACGTAAACAGTGGTTCCGTTGGTTTTATTGGGGCTGCTGCTGCGGGCAGTGGGTGGCAAACTCTTGAACTCATCGGGAATGTGCCTGCTGGTGCAGGTGAAGTTCTGGCTCAATTCGTAGTTACCGATGGAGGATTCGCGTCACCTCCTGTTATAAATGGGGGTGGCGGGCCGGCGGTCTATGTGGACAATATTATCCTCGAGGCGGTTCCTGAGCCATCTTCAGTGATGCTGGTTGGGTTAGGGGCGCTTGGATTGCTGCGTCGCCGCCGCTAAATTTCCTGATTTTAACGATCGAAACATTCCCTTTCTGTTCCGGCAGAAAGGGATTTTTTTGTTAGTGGATGGTCTTTCTCCTCGCTTCGATGAGAAGGCTGAGCCACCGATCGCCTACTTTTTGAGAACAGTAGATTTTCGGCTTTTCTGAGAGGAGGGACGTGCCTCCGCTTACCTGTAAAATGGGTTTTTCCTCTTCGCCATGACGGAAGTGGAGGCGGAGATCGATGATGCTGTCTCCAGCTCCGATATTTGGTTCTAACTCGATCAAATGGTCTCCCAGCTGAGTGGTTGTTTTCTGGCCGGGGCGGGAGATCGATCCCAGTCTTGCCAGGATTGTTAGATCTTGGCCTGAAAGATTTTCTTCAGTGGGCTGTTCCTTTGTTTCGACAAGGATGAGTTTGCTAGAGATGTCGATAGGGGGGTCTCCGCAACAAGCCATAAAGATGCCGTCAAGTTTTTCAGCATTCTCAGGAGTAAGAGCACTGCTGATGGTGTTGAAGCTAATGTTGAGGATAGCGTATTCTCTTTTTTCCATTTCAAGTCCTTGAGCTTCAAGAAGCTGTCTCAGATCAATAAGCTGATCGGTCGGGCTCCCGAAAATGCGCTCGCTGAGGTCTCCTTTGAAGATGTGCTTCGTGGCGGGTGGTTTTAAATCCACATTTTCGTCATCCGCGAATGGGTCGGCTCCAACGTAAGAATTATCTCCGGAAGGATTTAGGAATTCGTAAGTAGAAGGTGGAACCATACGGGTGTGATAAATCAAGCCGTCCTCATCCACAGGAGCTAGGGGATCGGAGTCGAACAGCTCGAACCGCCTAGGGATGTCATTCGCTTCTTGGTCCAAAACGAGTTGACGGAAGGTGGGGCCATCGAAAAGGCCCAGGGTTGAGTCAATTTTGAGGACTAGAGTTTGCTGCTCACTTCCAAAAGTCCCAAGTTCTACGATTAAAGCAGCTTCTCTGGTGACGAAACCTGTCTGATAATGAATGCCTTGCTTATTGATCGCTCCAAATAGGGAGAATCGGTGGTCAATATATGGAGGCCATCCTCCCCAATTTGCCTCCCATTCAATTTCTAAATTATTGGTTCTTAATTTAGTTCTTTGTCCAGAGCGTGTTGTGAATTGGGTTAGCGATATTTCTTGGGCATCTGTGGGGATTTCGGTGAGATCTCCTGAGTCCAGCTCACGGGTTTGAATCAGATAAAGTCCACAGCTTAGATGGACTTCTTGTCTTTCAGCCATCGCCAGCGAGTGGCAAAAGACATTGAGGGCTCGATGGAGGGGGTGACTCGTCTGGGCAACAAGTCGACCTGTTGTCTCATTGTAGATTAGGTGCTTGGTGTGCTTGTAGGCAGATTTCGGGATTTGGTAGAAGCTTTTGAAATCCCAAAGCCGGTCGCCTTCATCGAAGAATGGTGAAGAGAAGGGGGCGGATGGAATTTCCACTGGCTTCGGGCGGGGCTCTTTCTGTTGATCGAAGGGGGAGTCGTTGAAGGCGCCGTCAATCCAGTAGGAGGGAGGATGCTTACCGATATAATAGGCCAAGATAAGAGTTTCGGTCTCTGCAGCTGCAGTGAGAAGGGCGAAGAATAGGAAAAGCAGCGATTTTAGAGGCATGGGTAAGATGGTCTGGGGAGAAAGCGTTGCAGGCTTGGTATGCTGTCTGCTTTTTAGGAAAAAACGACGCCTTTTTGGCTTTCTTCTAATTTGTAAAAAACAGCTCAAATAGTGCTAGCGACATAGGGTGGGGGACTTTGTGAAAAATTTCACAAAATCCGCTTGTGAAAAATTTCACAAGCTCCTAAAAGCGCGTCGCGGCATGGCTAACTTCTTTCCTCGTTGGACCAATTTTCTCCCTCTAAAGGTGGCAATCTGCCTTGGAGCGGTCGGGACTGCTGTTGTTGCTGGAATCACTTATTACGCGACGCCTAAGGCGACTCGGGTAGGGTATCAGCCACAACAGCCCGTTCATTATGATCATAATCTTCACGTGGGTCAGCTCGGCATGGATTGTCGATACTGTCACTCATTTGTGGAGCACTCGGGGCATGCGAACGTTCCTACGGCGAATACTTGCTGGAACTGTCACCAGCATGTGCAGAAGGGATCTCCTAAGTTGGCTGGTCTCCGTGCTGCGATGGCGGTCGATGAGAACCATAATCCGCTGAAAGATGCGAATGGGAATCCTGTCGAGGGGGAGCCGATTAAGTGGGTTCGCGTTCACAAAGCTCCCGATTACGTTTATTTCAACCACTCCGCGCATTTGAATCGCGGTATTTCCTGTCAGAGCTGTCACGGAGATGTGCACAAGATGGAGAAAGTGCATCACGCTGAATCACACTCCATGGGCTGGTGTCTCGATTGTCACCGTGAGCCTGAGAAGCACGTGCGTCCACTCGAGGAGGTTTATAATTTCGACTATGATGCCAAGGAATACCTTCAGGCAAACGAGGTCATAGGCCTCGATGGGAATCGGATCGAAGATCCAGAGGAGTTCGGTGAATACCTAGTAGCGCACTGGGGAATTCAGCCGAAGGAATCCTGTGCGACCTGTCACCGCTAATTTTAGTTCCAGATGAGCAAACGTAAGATCAACCACCCGAAAGCACCAAAGGGCGGAGACGCAGTCACCGCTTGGCGTAGCGTCGGGGAGAAAGAGGGATTCAAGAGTTTTCGCCACGAGCTGGATCGTGAATTTCCAAATGGAGATACGCTAACGGAGGGAGAGCAGGAGCTTTCTCGTCGTAGTTTTACGAAGCTCATGGGAGCGTCGACTGCTCTTGCAGGCCTTGGTCTCGCTGCTTGTCGTCGTCCTGAAAGCTATATCGTTCCTTACAAGAAGGCGCCTGAGTGGATTATCCCTGGAAAGCCTCTTTTCTATGCGACCTCTCGCCCAGCTGCAGGTGGTGCGACTCCACTTGTGGTGACGACTTATGAAGGCCGTCCAACGAAGTTGGAGCCCAATAGTGATCACCCGAATGCTCGCGGCACAAATGCGATCACTCAGGCTTCGGTTCTGGATCTCTATTCACCGTCTCGTTCACAGGTGATTCTACGCTGTGGCAAGGCTTCTGATCAAGGGGCGCTCGTTGAGGGATTAAAAGCGGTTGATCTTAAAGAGACCGCGATCGTTTTCGGTGCTGACGATTCTCCAACGCGCAATCGCCTCGCTAAGGAGTTAGTCGCCAAAGGAGCAAAGATTTTTTCCTATGAGCCTCTCGTAGGTGAGGGGATGGGTGCTGGCACTCAGCTTGTGCACGATTTTGCGAAGGCGGATCGCATTCTTTCTCTCGATAGCGATTTCCTCGAAACGGATGCGACCGGAAATAGTCGTGAATTTTCAAAGCGCCGCATGGGTGGGGCTTCAGATTACAAAAACGAGATCGATGCCGATCAGATGAACCGCCTCTATCAGGTCGAGACACAATTTAGTCTCACTGGTGGCATGGCAGATCACCGTTTGCGTGTCGCTCCCAGCCGGGTAGCGATGGTAGCGGCCGAAATCGCGAAAGAGCTTGGAGTTAAAGTGAACTTTTCTGCGGATAAAGCGGATAAAGCGGCTCTTTTCCCAGGTGGCTCTGCTGCCGAGTTTGATCAGTGGATCAAAGGGTGTGCTGAAGATCTGAAAGCAGCCGGCTCTAAGGCAATGGTCATCGCTGGCACTCGTCAGAGTAAGACCGTGCAGCAGCTGGCGCTCGCGATTAACGAAAAGCTCGGTGCGATCGGTTCCACGGTGAAAGTGGTCAAGACGGATCTCGGTCAGTATGGCACTCTCGCTGATCTCAAAGCTGCCGATTTTAAAACTCTCGTTCTCCTCACTCCAGCCGACCCCGTTTATGATGCGGATGGCTTCGAGGATATTTGCAAGAAAGCAGAAACCACCATTCATTGGGGGCTACGCACCAATGCAACGGCTTGGGGAAGCACCTGGCATGTCCCAGCAGCTCATTACCTAGAGAGCTGGTCTGACACTCGCTCTGAAGAAGGAACTCTTTCTCTCCTTCAGCCGATGATTTTGCCTCTTTACGGTGGAATCTCTGAAATCGACCTCCTTCATGTTCTCCTTGGTGGAAAATTTGGCGACGGTGAACTTTCTCCGGCCATGGGTGAGGTGAAAACGACTTTCAAAGCCATCACTGGAAAGTCAGATGATGAAGCTTGGCAGGTCGCTCTACGTGACGGCTTTGTTGCTGATACGGCTTATGCTACTTCCTCAGCAAAAGCACAGATTCCCGAAGTAGTCATCCCTGCAGCTCCGAGTAAGGATACTCTGGAAATTGTTTTTGGAACGGATTCCTCAGTTTGGGATGGTCGTTACATCGATAATGCCTGGCTTCAGGAAGCTCCAGATCCTTTGACTAAGCTTACCTGGGATAATGCCGCTCAGGTTTCTCCTCAGACGGCTAAGGATCTTGGGATTTACGACAAGCTCATCGAAGTTGAGCCGAAGGCGAGTTTCCTTGGTCTCACGGCTCCTTTCAAGCGTGCTGATGAATCTCATACCGGTGAAGATAATGGCGTTGGTGAGGGCGAAAATGCGAAAGCACCTTTCATCACCGTGACCATTGGTTCTCGGGAAGTGACCATTCCAGCAGTGATCGCTTTTGGCCACGCTGATAATGCCATCACCATTCCAGTCGGCTACGGTCAGGCGGCTGATGATGGGCGTAAGAGCGCGATCAAGTTTGAGGAATCAAAGCCGACCGTTGGCGACGTCGGTCTCAATACTGGTTTCAACGTCTATCCCCTTCGTTCTGCCAAGACTCCTTACTTTGCGACGGGAGCTAAGGTTGGCGTGACTGGTGATTACTATAAAATCGCCCTCACTCAGGA